>NZ_JAAHHS010000087.1 GCF_010692395.1 Moorena sp. SIO3H5 | reverse complement strand
TAAATCTACCGCAGTAACATTAGCCTCCGGTTTGCGTTTTTCTGGCTTACAAGTGAATGGAACAGACAGATGACAGCACCTATCATTGAAAATCAACGACGGAGACATCATTTTGTTTGTAGTCACCTGGTGGCGCTCTCTTAAACCGGTGATTTGAACCATAGTCCAGACCCAGTTTTTGCCATCAAAAACTTTGATTTCTACTTGGTCGAAACCATACAGCTTGTAACACTGTCCTTTGTACAAAGCAGGATAGCAGCCAGCATCAGCATTTAGTCTTGGCGGCTTACTATCTCTCTTTTTTCTGTTACCAGATTGCCATTCCCGATATCGAGTAACAAAGCTACTAACCTGTCCAGCCGCAAATGCAATTGCAGCTCGACGGTAATAGCTAGGAAATTTGTAAAAAGCTTGATTGAATTGTGGATATTTGATATTTGGACGCTTGGCTGTTTCATGCATTAACTTTTCGACAGCAGGAGTTAACTGATCTGCTGTCAATCCACCAAGCTCAGACCAATCAGTATAAATAATGCCAACCAAGTACCTACAAGCCTGACGATAAACTTTGACCGTCTCCGCAAACAATGCTTTTTGTTCGGAAGACGGATTAAGTTTCCATTTGTCAGTTCTGATGACTTTGTTCGGCGTTTTCACTGGTCTATAATAAGATTGCTATTTAACATTTTAGCCTCCAAAAATGGAGACGACAATAGATTGATTGATGTTCCATGTTTTTGGCTATTGTTCTTAGCGTGGACTAACCCCCACCTGAACGAGGTGGGGGAATGCGTCTCACGTTCTGTTCAACCTTGGCCTTGGCCTATTGGCCACGCGGGGCGCGTTTGGCCACGCGTGCGCGTTCAACGTTCAACTATAGTACTTTCTAAAGTACTTTCAAAAGCTGTTTAATTTTGGTCTCCTGTTTCTGCTTTAACTGATCTGGGAACTTCAACTCAATGGCAACTTGATCGGATAAATCTTCGACATCTACAATTTGAGCCAACAATCGCTGTGGTAACTGGTTAGTTGATTCCTGACTCAATAGCAAGCCAACGAAGGGTTCGTCGTGCTCCATTCTTCGTAAATCTTCTGGTGTGAGCAATGGACTAGTTTGCTCCGTGGTGTCAGAAAATTCAGTGCTGCGCTCTAATTCAACCCGTAAACTCATCACTCCCATTTCAGTTGCCCTGCCACTGTAAAACTTACCTTCCCAATAAAGCTGAGCCGTAGCCCTAATCTGTTTACGCACCTTAGTACTACTTTGGGTGTTCAATTCTCGGAAGGAACGGAATAGACCAGTGGCTAGGAAGCCTAATGATCCCATGGGTCGGTCTGCGATCGCACGCTTCTGGGAATACCACTCCCGAACATCGGAATAAATTACTAGGGTTAAATCATCTAGCTGAGCTTGAGTGGGGTTGATAAAATTAATCGCAAGGTGAACTTGATGGTCACTAATGGGTGTCTTCCGGATAATTTGTCCAGGAACAAGGGCTCGTCTGCCGTAATCTCCGACAATTTCAACGTCTACTTGATCAGGTAGGTTGGGCCAGCTATCTAAGGCAATTAAAACTCCGCTTTCTGAGATATTAACCGTTTCCGCTGGCCAACTCTGGTCAGGGGTGTGAACTGTCACCGCAAGGCGTCGTGGCAGGCGGTGTTTGGGGCGTTGTTGGGGTTGTTCAAAGGCAACCAATAAACCTGCTATCAGCAGAACGGAGTTAAAGACGCACCACATGGCGTTAACCAAGACCGCCTCTGAATCTTCTGGGCGGAGCAGCAGCCAAAAGGGAACAGCTAGTAAGGCAGCAATCACTAGAGCTGTCACTACCAAAAGGCCCTGTACTGACTGCCAATCAAAACTCCGTTTACTAACCGATACCCCCTTGTCAGTTACATTAAACGAACCTAGCTTGGGGTTAATCACCGCCATCAGAGTCACATACCCTGTCTGGAATGACATCACAAATTCAAACACCTCGTTCCAGAAGGAAAACCTAACCTGTTTGTAGGTGACATAGTTAGCATTGAGACCAATCAGTAGATGGGGGAGGGCATAAAATAAGGTTTCTATCCCCAAACCCTGAATGGGATTTATGCCAAACAATAGGAACAGAGTGGGAGTTACAGCATAAATCAGCCGGGGAAAGCCATAGAAGAAGTGGGAGGTGGCTGAAAAGTAGCAAATTCGTTGGCCTAAGGTGAGATGTTTTGCCTTCCAGTTCAACAAGGGGAATTCTAGCCGTAGAATCTGAGCCATTCCCCTTGCCCAACGGACTTGCTGACCGACATAAGAGGCAAATGTTTCAGGGGCTAAGCCAGCAATCATAATCTGGTCATAGTACACTGACTCATAACCTAGTGAATGAAGCCGGAAGGCCGTGTGACAATCTTCTGTAACGGTTTCAACCGCAATTCCCCCAATCTCCAGCGCATGGGTTTTGCGAATTACGGCTGCTGAGCCACAGAAAAAGCAAGCATTCCAGAAGTCATTGCCCTTTTGTAGTACTTTATAAAAGAGTTCATTCATCACTGGAATCTCACCCTTAGTCTGCAAATTTCGCTCAAAGGGGTCGGGGTTATAGAACCAGTGGGGGGTTTGCACAAAGGATACATTTGGGTTGTAGAAAAAACCCACCGTACGCATCAGAAATTCTCGCGCTGGGATGTGATCGCAGTCCAGGATCAAGACCAGATCGCCCTTGGTAGTATTAAACGCTGTGTTGATATTACCCGCCTTGGCATGATCGTTGTTAGGTCGAATCAGCATTTTACAGCCGATTTCTTCGCACATCTGCTTTAACTTTTTGCGACGCTCTGGATACTTTCTGCCATCATCTAAGACATAGACTTGTTTTTTATCCTCCGGATAATCCATAGCCAGAGCCGCTACTGCTGTTTTGCGGACAATGTCTACAGGTTCGTTGTAGGTCGGAATGTAAACATCAACACTAAACCATTGCTCTTGAGGATAGTTAGCCAGATCAACAGTTTCTCTGTCTTTGATTTTTAGGGTTTGAAAATAAGCTAGCACTAGGGTTAGAACTGCATACAATTCCGCCCCCAACAACAGCACACAGAAAAACCCGTTGACCCAAGTATCAAAATTCAGGGTGTAGGCAAAGCGATAGTATAGGTAGCGCATGGTGGTCACCAGGCTCAGCCATACTAAAAACAGATGAAAATACTCATTAACTGTTTTGTCAGATTGTTTGGCTTCAGTGCGCACTACCACTTGACCAACCAAGATGAGTGCGATCGCTACAATTCCCTGCTGCCTGACTGTTAGGGGTGTAGTAATCAGGGGTATGGATAGCAACACCAGCAGCAAAATCAGCCACCACAAGTGATTCGACCCTAGCCGTGCTAGGACTCGGTCAAAAAACCGAGGCAGGCGATCAACGAGTAATCTAACTACAGGGGATCGATGAGGGCGATTTTGCCTAGATCTCGATCGTTTAAATAAGGAAAAAGACATAGCAATTTATAGCATTTTGATTTGAGATGTGAAACTAATATTGATTAACAAAGGGAACAGGGAGCAGGGAACAGGGAGCAGGGAACAGGGAACAGGGAACAGGGAACAGGGAACAGGGAACAGTAAAGAAGTATTTTTTTGTGTTATTTATAAATCAGCCTTTAGTTTTATGATCTATTTTTAAATGCTAGATACTTTATCTACTAATTAGTGATTAGTGATTACTCATTATTCAGTCAGTGGAATTTTAATCTAATCCCATTTAATAGACAGACAATAGTAAAGACTAATCAATAGTAAAGACTAATCACTAATTACTAATGACTAATGACTTTTTTGATCTGTCACACGCTTGAGGTACAACTGGCTAATGCCATAAAACAGGAAGGTTACGCCCAGAATACCTAAAGCTAGGAACCACCAGTTTCGTTGGAGGAAGAACGATGCTTTACTGAGGGCGGAGGTTTTTTCTATGCGCTTTGTAGAACGGGCTAGTTCAAAAAACTCTAGCTTATAGGCATCGGGGTCATAACCAGCAGGGTCTTGTTGATAACTACTAACTAAAGCCGTATCCTTCTGCAACTGGTAGAACCAAGAATCTTTATTAAGAATCTGCCGCACCCGGTCTAAGCCATTTTCCGTTTGACCACTCAAAGCCAAAAGTACCCGCTGATCGTTATAGGGAGACATGATTTCTTTAATTACCCCTTCACTATCGGGTAGAGTCTGGACACTAGCTTCACCCCACTGACGTCCTAGAGCATTACTCAAACGCAAACCACTTGATTCAAATACCTCTGGAAAGGGAAATTCCTCCCTGGTGCCAATTCCGATTAGATTGCGCTTCTTCCTGATCTGATCAGGCAATTGTTCAATGGTGTAAACATCCAGCTGTACTGAATCTGCCTTACTCAGACGTCCTAAACGTTCACTCATAGCAAGAAGGGTGAGCAGATCGGTATCAGATGGTCTCTCTGACAACACCATCGCTGTATTAGACAAATCTTGAGGAGCTGCAAATGGGTAACCTGCTTGCAACAGTTCTAGATTAGGTAGTTGAACTGAGGGCTCGCGATTAACTTTGAAGCTGGTCTCAGCATGAACCGTACCGGTTAGTTGTTGGTCGGTGATTTTACCACACTCCTCTGGTTCCCTGGGGTTCAGCCGGAAAGCGACTTTGATTTTAGAGGTTGGTTTAATCAGATTGGCAGGAAGATCCACTTTGAGGGTTTCTCGCTGTGAGCCATCCCTCTTAGTCAAGCGTTTACCACCAATAAGTACATCATCTAGTAAGACTTCTACAGCAGAGGTTCGAGGATTGACCTGGGGACCATAGCTGTAAACCAAATTCATGGAACTGCCCCGTTTAAACCGATCATCCGGTAAGGCACGAAAATCAAACTCTACCGGTGGTGCTCCACTGCCTCGCACCGTTACATCCTTAAAGGGTTTACCATTGGGCTGAGTAGCGATGTCTTCTAGAGTAAAAGAATTTTCTTCTGGCAAATAACCAGGCCAATTTCGGGAGGATGGTATTGGTACATCCCGAACCTGATCTACGAAAATTAATTGACCTGTGCCAAGTTTACTTGTATCTGGCTGTACTAAAAACTGGGCAGCCTTTTTCACGCCATCTGGGCCATTGCCAGTCACCACCAAGACCGGGTTACCGCCATCATTGACTGTGGTTAGTGCTAGCACACCGACATCATCGGGTAAGGGAATCTGATTCCCATCTAAAATTTGATTCCCGGAGAAGGTAAAGGGCAGTGCTAAAGACTTCAACATCGGTTGATCCCCAGGAGTCCCAATCACAACTAAACTATCGCCCCACTCTAATTCGTCGATAGTCTCTACCAAACGGGTGGTAATGGGACGGAAGTCAGCCAACCTACCTAGGGAAGCCTGTAAACGAGGGGCAGCAGTCAACCAAGATTCTAAGGAATCCACGGATCGGGTCTCGACATTCCCCTTCGGCAGCATATAAGCCATGCGATTGGCATCTAAGCTGAGTTGATCAAAGAAAGGATAAGGATAGCGACTGAAGTTTAGGGGGATAGGTTCAACTTGGTATTGGAAGATTAATTTTGAATCTGGCAAAACCTCAGTCCACAACGTGGGATCCCCTCCATCCGTACAGCCAGTGCTGTTGTGTTGCTGGGCTACTAGGGAAAGTTCATTGTAGTCCTGGATCAGGGTCGTTGGGATAGCAAACATGACGTTAGCCACCTGAGACTGCTTGCGGTTGAGAGGGACACTAGCCACACTGGTGCCATTAATCCGCAAGGTCAGGTTAGAGCGATTTGCCATCAGGGCTGGTGAATGCTGGAAGCGGATTAAGGCTTTGGCGGTTTTTATATCCCAACCCCGAGGACGGGTAAAGCCCAGTCTTGCTTCTGAATAAACCCCTCGCATCCTGAGGCGATTGCCTACAATCGGAGAGCGGTTAAATTGCAACATGTACTCACTTAATGGGATATTCGGCGTAGAAGCAATTGGATTTGGAGTAGATTGGGGCTGTGAAGGAGGTCGGGACTGGGAACGGGATTGGGTCCGCCGTGGCTGAGATCGGGCAGCTGGACGAGGTCGGGCGGGAGCAACCCTGGCTGGGGCTGGATTAGAGCGTCTTCGTGGTGCCGCTGCTGGAGCAGCTTTTGGTCTGGGTCGGGCAGCTGGCCGAGGACGAGGACGAGGTTTAGGTTTGTAGACTGGAGCCTTAGTGGGGGTTTTGGGTAAGGTGTATTTCTGGATGAACTGGTCTTCCTGTCTTCTGAGATTACCCTCCTCTTGAGCTCTGGTTAGGGTAGTACCGATGCCCAGGGTTAAGACCATGCTTGTACAGAGCAGTAACAAGGATAATCGAGGACCAGAAATAGCACGTCTTTGATGATTAGTGTTAATATCTTGGGCTTGGGAGCGGCGAAACAAGAATTTCATAATTGTAATAATAAAGAATACTAGGAGAATACTAAGAGAACCATTAATTTATCAAGATAAGTTGTATTGCTTAGGCTTAACTTTAACCATTGAGACCATTTTTGTCACCTGTATCACCTGATTGATGGGTATAGATCTATTAGGTATAGTTATCGGTATAGATTGATCGGTATAGTTATCGGTATAGTTACTGGTATGTTTCAAATATTCCCGTCTCTAACTGGGATTTAACAGGTTGCCGTCGATGGCTGTGGTAGGCAATAACCCTAACCAAGCTAAGTTTTGGGTATAATAGGCCGATTGATCATCCCAAATCCCTTCCTGATATTGTGGTATTAGTTTCTGCTCTATCAATTCTCTAGCCATGGCTGGCTCAATTAAACGTAGGGCAGAATAAAGCATGGCGTATTGGGAAGTGGCTTCGTAAGTCACAGTTGCTTTGCCTTGGATGTCAATCCTGGCGGGCAGCCTTGAGGAAGAACGCCACAGGGATTGCAAATGCTGGGTGGCAGTACCGAGATAGGAAAATGCTTCTGGGGTATTGAACCAAGCTGCATCCCAAGCAACCCTCCACCACACTCGGTAGGCATCAAAGCTATAAGAACTTTTGAGTGGACTGTCTGGTGGCAATGGCTGGAATTGACCAGTTTCGGTGTCAAGGGCGACCCAATCGCTGGGTAAGCCTACAGCAGAAACCTGGGAAGATTCTTTTAACACCTGGTAGCTACTATCCACCAAACTTAACCAGTCATGGTTGGAATCAACTTGGGCAAAGAGACGAAAGGAGAAAGGAGAAAGATATGAGGGGTTGAGATATAGAGTTGATGGAGAAGGGACAAAGGCTGCTACAGGTCCTGGCAGAAGATAGCGCTTTCCCCTTACCTCTTTGGTGGACAAGTTCCAGAGATCTTCGAGCTTAGTCAACGCTAAATCTAGGTATTCCGGACGATTCCAGCGGCGGTAAGCTAGAATTAATGCCGTTGCTGCATCAATATCGGCATCGCTGGCAAAATTTCTGTCAATTGCACCCCAGTTACCGCTCTGATCACGACCCCACTTCCACACCCAAAGCTGATCTTCGAGAGTACCATTAGTTCCTGAGCGTTTGAGATTGTTTTGAGACCATTCTAAGGTTAGGGCAAAGGTGGTGGGGTCATCGGCAATGACCGCTCGCAGCATCCCATAGGCTTGGCCTTCAGAGGTTGAGCGATCGCTAGCTTCGAAGTCGATGACTCGCCCGTCTTGTTGAATAAATTTCTCTTTGTATACACTCCAACTTTCTGCTATGATAATGCTTTCGTCTATCGCTATAGGAGTCTTGGAAGTGTCTGGTTGAGGATACTCGCGGTAGACTGAAGAAGTTTTGCCTGGTGATGACTGGGGGGGTTTTGGAGTTGGAGATCGTCTTGACAATTGATGGGGAGCACAACCCAATTGACTCAACATAATGGTGACAGTAACAATAGAAACGCTCTTGGTGCGAGCCATAAATAAATGTTGACGGCTGTTGTATGACATCGTAAATTTACTGCTCAAACATTTACTCCTCAAACATAGTTGGATACAAGTCTCTATATTTATCCAACCTGGTTTTTTAAGGCAAGAAGTCTGAACATCAGCCTAGCGTAAAAAAATCAGAGTTCAGGATTATTGAATGCTGATATCGGCTTTAAATGTCTGGATTATTCATTTGTTATTATAAAACTGCCAATTTTTAAGTGTTAATTGCCATTTTGGATTTTCCCTTGCGATACCTTAATCCTTTATACTTCATCCTTGACAGTTCATTCTTCATCCTTGACACTTCACCCTTTATACTTCATCTAGACTTCATCCTTCAGACTTCACACTTCATCTAGACTTCATCTTTTATCCTTAATCAAAACGTTCCCAAGGCGGTTGGAAACCCCTGCGGAACAGAAATCCTTCTTGGATTTGCTGTCTCTGACGGGACAGGGTAGCAGTACTAGACCCTCGACTGAATTCCTCCAGTCTTAGCTGTTCCAACTGTTCTAGGGCTTTGACTTTGAAGTCTTCAGTCTGATTTAGTCCAACTAAGGCACGACGTACCCCAAAATCCAGGGGTTGGATCGCAAGACCTCGATAATAGAGTTGTTTGGCCGAGTCAAAGCGTCGTTGTTGGAACCGAACACCACCTAAAGCGGCAATAATCTCAGTGTTACTGGGTTCTGCGGTCAAAATCACCTGATAGGCGCGTTCTGCTATGTCTAACTGATCAATCGCTTCTGCCAATCGCCCCTGTAACACGTATGTTTGAACGGAGTAGGGAGCTCGATTGACTAATTCAATCACCTGAGCTCTAGCTAATTCTGGACTACGCTGAGCAATAACCTGAATTAAACGGCGGTTTACTGGTATGTTGTCTGGTTCAGATTGCAGCAGGGAAATGTATAGGGGTTCCCGTGTGGGATTCGCAGGTAGAGCACCAACTAGAGCAAAGAGTTCTGGGGGCGGAAGCACATTGCGTTGTGTCTGCAACCAATAGTATACAAAGGCCTCAGCTTGGGATTCTGGAATCAGATTCGCGTCATAGGCAACTGTAGCTCTTGCTAGCTGTAGGTTAACATCATTGGGATTAAGCGCCACTAGCTGGTCATAAATTGCCACAGCTTCCACAGGTCTATCCTGTAGGATAAGTATAAATGACAATCCTTGCAATGCACCATTGAGAATATCCCGTTCTGGTGGGTTGCTGGCAATTAAGGCTTGGTAACGCTGACGGCTAGCAATCCAATTCCCTTCACGACGTTCAATATCTGCTGCTAGCAACTGTACTGCCAGATCGTTAGCTCCCTGGGGTGTCGCGGTATAAGTAGCCAAAGCATTTCTAGCTGAGATCAAGTCATTGGCTTCAATGTATAGTTGAGCAATCCGAAAGTACAAAAACGGCGCGTTAACCCCAGATGCCAGGATATTTTGGTAAATAGATAGAAATTGTGGCCCGGGCGGCTCGATCGGGATCAAGGCGTCTGCCACCGCTTGCAATTCGCTGGGTTCAGTGGGTAGGGGAATTAGTATGGTCGCTAGACGGTTGCTCAATTCCGCTTGAGAAATTAACCCGGTCTGACGTTCCAGACCCACGATCTTAATCATGAGACTACGGTTATCAGGTTGGAAGGCAAGCAGTTGTTGGTAAAGCTGCAATGCGCTTGCTTGTTCACTGGGTATGCCTGTAAACACATCCGCTGTCTCCCGAATTAAGTTAGGGTCATTAGGATTCTCTGCCAATGCTTGACGGTAGAGTATCGACACTTGGGGTTCCAGGGCTGGATCTTTATTTTTATTGCGAATTTCATTTAGCGATCGCGCTAAGGGCAATGTGGCTTGGGGGAGACCTTGTAAAGGCTCTAATACTGTCAAGGCTTCAGAGAGTTGTCCATTTTCGGCATAGGCTTGGGAGAGGGCTGCCCGGGTTTGGATGCCTAGGTCATCGAGCTGATCGATGATGGCAAACCCCACTAACTCGTTTTCCAGAACCTGCACCGCCTGAGCCGCATTGCCAGTTTGCCTTAAGGATTGGGCATAAGCCAGGACAGCATAGCCACTAATCACATTTCCCGTGGCGAGGTATTGGTTAAATAGTTGCAGACCCCTTTGAGGGTTACCGTTGTAGGTGTAAACTTCTGCTGCCCCTACTAGCACATCTGGACTAGGGTCCGTTTGCAGCACAATTTCATAGTCTGCGATCGCCTCACCAAATCGCTGCTGATAACCATACAGCAGAGCTCGCCTACCACGAGCTTCTGTATCATTGGGATTAATATCAAGCAAGACCGTAAGGGCTTCAATTCCCTGAGCCTGCCATTCTTGTTTATAAGTCCCCAACAGACCTACTGCACTTAGGGCTAACTCATTGGTCGGGTCTTGAGCCAGCACCTGTTGATAGGCATCCCAGGCTTGGTCAATCAATCCCTGTCGGCGGTAGGCGATTGCGAGGCCAATCTTGGCATCAATGGATTGGGGATAACGCTGGACAGCTTGCTCAAACCCTTTAATTGCCTCCTCCACTCGTCCTTCCCTGAGCAGATTAAAGGCTCTGATAATCGGCACCGGAATAGTTTGAGCTTGAGCTGCCTCAAGGCAAAAGGCAAGAGGGAAAAGGGAAACAGTTAAGGGTAAGAGGTAAACGGTCAAGGGTAAGAGGTAAATGGGTAAAGACTTTACCACACGGCGGCACGGATGGCAAGGTGAATTTAGTCCCTTTGCCTTTTGCCTCTGACCCGAAGATTCTCCCCTAGTAATGGGGGGTAAGCCTTTTCCCTTGTTCCTTTTGCCTTCCTCTAGAATCATTGACTCAACCTACCTCTAGGAGTTACATCAAAATCAGTTTTCAATCGAAATCCGGCAAACGTTTCCTTTAAACTATTGCGTTGCTGAAGGCTAAAACCAAGCCGCACATTCGGTAAAAATTGGAAATCGTAGTATAGCTCTAACACATCTGGTACATCATCCCCATTTTCCTGGCGCAATTCCTCATTGGAGAGGTCCCGACCATAGGCTAATCCTACCCGGTCATTCTTAGAAAACAAATCCAAGAAGGTGATTCCGAAACTGAAGGTGTTTCCCTCTTCATCCAAATCCCGGTTGCGGTAAACCCCATAGCGACCAAATATGCCCATCTTCAGTTCAGGAATAAACACTTCGCCATTGACACCAAATGCTTCTTCATCATCATTTTTGTTGATGCCAAAGTCATCCCTTCCCCGTTCGATGGAGAAAATTTCCCGGAAGCCACTATTGGCACCACCATCTCTGCCTGAGGCATAGGTTCCTCGCACGATCACATTATCGTAGCGCAAACCAATTTCTCCAGCCAACCCATTGAGGTCAAATCGCTCCAGACTCTCAGCTGATGAAAACAGAGCAACTTTGCCTTCTATATTGTCTGTCACTGCCCAGTTAACCAATAATCCTGGACGAGATGCGATCGCAGTAGCACTCAAGGCTGGATTAGTTTGAAAAACTGGATTAAAGAAATGGCTTACCCCATCCTTGGCAAAACTATTCCGATCAAAGTAGGAGGTTAAATCCAACTGACCGACAGAAAAGCGCAGAGTGGGTAAGGTGCTAGCAGGAGCAGCGGTAAAGAACAACTGATTGATAGTTGCCCCTTCGTTAGGTGAGTCTACCAATTGGTCATTTTCGCTAGTCAGATCTAGGGTAGCTCCAAACAGGAATTGGGGAGTTATAACGTAGTTTCCGTCCAAGCGAGCTCTGGCTACTGAATTTTCCCCTTGATTCACGAAACTACCCTGGAAACGTAATGATGCTGGGGTTAGAGCGGTGCTAGGCAGCAACGGGCGACCGGGGGATTGGGCAGTTGGGGGAGAGGTTGGTCGATTCAGGTTTGAGTTAGGAGCCGGTGGCCAGGGTTGTAGTGCTGGCTGGAAGAAGGGTACTTGACCAAAGCCAGGGGTGTTGGGATTTGGCACCACTGGGATGGGAGTGACTTGCCCTGGTAGCGGTGGTTGGGGGGTGGCTGGGAAAGGAGACTGGCCGAAGCCAGGCATGTTGGGATTTGGCACCACTGGAATGGGCATGAATTGCCCTGGTACCTGCCCTGGGGGAGTGGCCGGGAAAGGAGACTGACTCAAGCCAGGGATGTTGGGATTTGGCACCACTGGAATGGGCATGAATTGCCCTGGTACCTGCCCTGGGGGGGTGGCCGGGAAAGGAGACTGACTCAAGCCAGGGATATTGGGATTTGGCACCACTGGAATGGGCATGAATTGGCCTGGTACCTGCCCTGGAATGGTATTTAAATACTGTAGCTGACCTAAGCCCAAGCCATAACTACTGCCCCCGATCGGAATGGGATTGATCGGGACTACTGACTGGGGGGATGGGGAACTTCTCAGATAGGGCAGCTGACCTAAACCCGAATTGTAAGGACTACCCCTCATGAGCATGGGATTCACTGGGGCTGGCAGAGGAGCGGGCATGGGTCTTGGGTAGGGCAACTGACCGAAGCCAGGGTTATAGGTAGTACCCCCCATCGGAATGGGATTGACTCGGGCTGGCAGGGGAGCCGGTGTAGTTCTCAAATAAGGTAGCTGACCTAAGCCAGGGTTATAGCTAGGGCTATAGCTATTTATCCCCTGGGGGGTAGACATGCCGAACCCTGCCGTCGGCATCAAGAGTACCGTTTGTGGTACGTAGGGCAATTGACCAGGATTAACATTATTCGTACCCATAGTCGTACCCAAGGGCATGGTTCCAGGTACTCCTGGCATCATCGGCATCAAGAGTACCGTTTGTGGCACATAAGGGTAATAGCCCCAATTCGGGTTAGGAGTATTGCTTCCCAACGGCATCGAGTTAGGAAGTGCTGGCAATGACACTGGTGTCTTGCTTTGTGGGAAGACAGGCAGTTGTCCTACCGCTTGGTTTTGGTAGTTATTCAGAAATAGGGGTGTGCCCGTTCCTTGCCCTAGCTGCTCCGGCAGGCTTGGTGGGGAAGGAGGCAGTTGCTTGAACTTGTTGGGAAGTTTACCAGTATTGGACGGAATTGGGTCTGTTGGTACTGCCAAAGGTTGGGTTTTTGCCTGGGAGGATGTCTGCTGGTTCGAGCTAGAGTTGGGACTATTCGGAACTAACTTCGGAATTAGGGATGGCAGCAGCTGATTACAGGCTGTGTTTGTTTGACAGTTGCTCCAGTTCGCTGGAACTACTCCTTCCAAATCCAAACTCGAACTGCTGCCATAGGGCAACAGTTGGGTGAGCAACTTTGTGAACTTTATCTCTATTTGCTCTAGGTTTACCGTCGATGATGATGACACTAGAGGCTTCTGAGGTGATGGCGTTAAGGCTAACTGGTCTATTTTCGGGTCAGCTTTACTGTCAGCAGATTTCTTCTGGGTAGCTAGCTTAGAGCTAGCTGCTTTGCGGGCGTTTAGTTCCGACGACTCTAGGGCTGGTGAGCCTAGTTTTGAGGTAGCTTCAGGGTTAGGTTGATCAGAGACTTTACTTTTATTGGGGAGGGATGACTTTGGTAACCCATCCCTTTGTCCTGGTTTGAGCTCCAGTTTCCCTGGTTTTTGAGCCTGTTGAGATAACTCAGGGATTGTTGAACCAACTTTTTTGCTAGTGGTGATGTTAGGTTTGCTAGTGCTGATATTTGAGGAAGCCGACGTTTTGGCTTTTCCAAAAGGTGGCATTGCCCTAGCTCTAGACCTGGCATAAGGTGATCTGAACTTGGGTTTAGTTGATTGTGTTTGCTGGCGGTTACCTCTCGGCTGGCCTAAGGTAGTTATGTTTTCTCTACCGTTACTGTTTAGTAAACCAGACTTTTTGCCTTTATGCCGTGCTGGAATAACTTTGGATATCTCCTCTGGCTGGAGCTTAGCCGTCGGCTGGATTGCAGCAGCTACGGTTTTTTTGACGGTTTTTTGGGAAGCAGTTCTTGGGGTAGCTGAGCTTTGGGTTTTCAGCGGCGCAGAAACAGCTTTAGCTGTAGACTCCCGTTTGGCTAATTTTTGCTGCTGCAACCGAGATAATGGTAACTTCCTCCTAGCAGAAGAACTGGGCTGAGCAGATTCCTTGGTTTTCAGCAAGGTCGGGAGAGTCTCAGGGGTAGCCCTTGACTGGCGTGCCCCTAACTTATGCTTGGCTGCTGGTTTAACTGGTTGTTCAGTCTGGGGTAAGAAGTGTGGCGGCAAAGGTGAAGCCAGTTTCCTGGTGGAGTTGTTCCTTGGGGCAGAAGACCTTTGGGTCTTAATTGGCTCAGGTATTGTCTCCTGTTGACTTTCAAGCTTTCCTAGTGCTACTATTGTATTTTGGACTACTTCTTCACTTTCTTCACTAATGGATTGCTCTGAATCCTTGCTGTGATTTGTCCGGAGCTGCTCTAAGAATTTAGTATGTTTAGATAGGGTAGTTGCCTGGGCTGGTTCAATGGCACTGAAAGACAGCATCCAGACTACGACAAATGACCCAGTACTAAGCAGTTGCATCCATAGAAGGACATTCTTGAGAATCCATCTCAGACATTGACTAGTTGTTTGATGGATTGTCTGGGTTTTTTGCCTAATCAATCCTTTCTGTAAACCCTGTCGCCGCTCTAGGAAAGGGCTTGGTTTTGGGCGACTCATACTACCTCCACTCTCATTGATCTTGCCTGACTACCAGTTATGGTCACAATTTTATGGCACACCCAGTTCTAGATTATTTTGGCTCAGATTTGTTGAAAACTGAACCAACCATAGCTCAGATACCTAGGATTTACTTGGACTGAACCAACCATAGCTCAGATCCCTAGGATTTACTTGGACTGTTAGTGATCTAAGCCAAAACTATCACCAAAATTACCATTACTAGAGTTTAGTGCTTAGCTCCATTTGTCGCCAACTAGATCACGCTTGGGTTACTGATCAGCTTTGCTGATAGTCAATGGTTGTTGGGATCCATGAAGCCATTAAACCATCAAAACAGATATGTAATCCCCCCATAGTTGACCAGCAAATCAGTTACCTGACCTACCCTGTTGGGGTAGTGCCGATTTTTTGGTAGGACTATAACACTTGCCGATAACCTAGCGAATTTTAATGGCAATTACTGGTAAGTTAACTCAATTTAGATGCTTGATGCCCCCTTACCAAGCGTACTGGGTGCTGATTGGGGTTTTGTTCTTGTTCAACACCAACAATAGTCTTAACACAAAGTTGTTTGCAAATCCCAACAACTAGGATTTTTAGCTGTGGGGATGGGGTTTGGGTATTTAGCTAGTATTAACAAAATGACTGAGGGGTCATACCCCTCAGTCATTTTAGTACAGGATTTCACTGATGGCAATTTAGAGACCGCTAATCTAAACTGGCTATCACAAAAATTCTAAAGGTGCGCTTTAGCCATTAAAAATTAAATTCGCACCTTGAGGTGGGCTCCTAAAAGATGCCGCTAATTTCTTGATCAAAGGGCTCCAAGAAAGTCCTGATCCCTGGAGCAGGAAGTAACAACACAAGTTGATTATCCCAAATCAGAGATTTGTCAGGAACTTTTAAACCTAATAAACCTAAAGTTGTCAGATACAGTGAATCAGCTGCTCTGACAACTTTAGGTTGACAATCAATTCTCGCTCTATGATGAGGGGATATAGTTCAACGACCAATTCCCAAATAGGAGAAACCAGCACGTTCTAGCTGATTCCGATCTAGGCAGTTGCGACCATCAATGATCACCGGATTATTCATTAGCTGAGCCATCTTACCATAGTCCAGCTTCTGGAACTGATCCCAATCTGTAACTAACACTAAAGCATCACAGCTATCAGCCAACCGTTCTGGATCGGTTTCTACAATCACGTTAGATAGACCATGACGCATGCCAGTTTGGGAAATAATTGGGTCATAGGCTTTGACCTTGGCTCCGAGTCGGTTTAGTTCTTCCACCAGATTTAGAGCAGGAGCATCTCGCATATCATCAGTATTGGGCTTAAAGGTCAAACCCAACAGGCCGACTGTTTTACCCTTGAGGATTTTCAGCTCTTTCTGGAGTTTTTCAACCGCAAGTAGACGTTGGCGTTTGTTGACACTGACAGTGGCTTTAAGTAAATCCGCTTCATAACCGTAATCTTCAGCGGTATGGAGTAGTGCTAACACATCTTTGGGGAAGCAAGAACCACCCCAGCCAATTCCTGCTTGTAAAAACTTGTTGCCAATCCGGGAATCTAAACCAATTCCTTTGGCAACTTGGGTAACATCAGCACCGACGCGATCGCAAATATTGGCAATTTCATTAATAAAGCTAATTTTAGTAGCCAAAAAGGCATTAGCCGCATATTTAATCATCTCAGCTGAGCTGAGGTCTGTAGCTAGTACAGAAACTGGGGGAAGGGATTTGTCTTCGGCAAACTGGCGTTCGACAATTGGTTGATACAGTTCCTTCATCATTGCGATCGCTTGTTCGCTATTGCCTCCTAGGACAATACGGTCTGGATTAAAGGTATCGAAAACTGCTGACCCTTCTCGGAGAAACTCTGGATTACTGACTACATCAAAATCCGCTGTAATGTCTTCTGCTGGTTCAGTTTCAGCTTGCCCTCCTGCAGTTACCAAAGATTTCTGGCGTTCAGCTACCCCATCCAGGACAATCATGCGTACCCAATCTCCAGAACCAATGGGTACCGTTGATTTGTTAACAATTACTTTGTAACCATCCTTGAGATGGGATCCAATCCCTCTGGCAACGGCTTCCACATAACGAGTGTCACTTTCTCCGGTAGGTAGGGGGGGAGTTCCCACTGCAATGAATAAAATTTCCCCATGCTCTACCCCAGCCGCCAAATCTGTGGTAAACTCAAGTCTACCTGCATTAGCTGACTCCTGCATTATTTCCGACAGTCCCGGTTCATAGATGGGAGACTGTCCAGACTTCATCAGCTTAACTTTTTCTTCGTTGTTGTCTACACAGATTACATGATGACCGATATGGGCTAAGCAAGCGCCAGTTACTAAGCCCACATATCCTGTACCAATTACACAAACGCGCATGGACCTATGCCTCAATTAATATAAACTTCAATGGTTAGTAGAAGGTTAGGGAAGTCTCACGGTTGGAGCCAAAGATAGTATTGGCACCCTGACCTGAGGTTGATTGGTTTAATTAAATCTGATTGTTTTGCTCTTGTTTTACTCTTGAGGAGTTAAACGCTTACGGAAATCGGATACTGTCAAATCTAACCCTTCTGACAAAGCAATAGTAGGTTCCCAACCTAGTAAGGTTTTAGCTTTACTAATGTCTGGTTGACGACGTCGGGGGTCATCCTGAGGTAGAGGCTTAAAGATAATTTCTGTATCAGGATTCACCATTTTCTGAATTGCCTGAGCGAGTTCTAATATAGTATATTCTCCAGGATTCCCGAGATTAATCGGTCCGGTATGGTCATTATTCATAAGTCGAATTAGTCCTTCGACTAAGTCGGAGACATAGCAAAAACTTCGGGTCTGTGAACCATCCCCATAAACGGTTAAGGGTTCCCCCTTCAGAGCTTGCACCACAAAATTGCTCACTACTCGCCCATCGTTTTCCAGCATTCGAGGACCGTAGGTGTTAAAAATGCGGGCTACACGAATCTCTACACCATTCTGTCGATGGTAGTCAAATGCGAGGGTTTCTGCCACTCGCTTCCCTTCATCGTAACAACTGCGGATCCCAATGGTATTGACATTACCCCGATAATCTTCTGACTGGGGATGAACGTCAGGATCCCCATATACCTCAGACGTGGACGCTAATAAGAATCTCGCCTTCACCCGTTTGGCTAACCCTAGCATGTATAGGGTACCCATGACATTGGTTTTGATAGTCTTGACGGGATTGTACTGGTAGTGAACTGGGGATGCTGGACAAGCAAGGTGGTATATTTGATCAACTTCTAACCGAATCGGTTCAGTGATGTCGTGGCGGACCAACTCAAAGTAGGGGTGTGCCAGCCATTTGAGGATATTCCGTTTGTGACCAGTATAGAAGTTATCCAGACAAATAACTTCATGACCTTCTGCCATCAAACGATCAATTAGATGGGAGCCGATAAAACCAGCCCCACCAGTAACTAGGATTCTCATGCCACTGAACTTTTATCATGTGAAATCAATCCTAAACTAACCTGTGAGTTTAACAGTGTCCAGTTAGACAATTTTTTTTATTGATGGCAAAAATTCCGGATATATATCTGCCAATATCGTTTTTCACCTACCTTGAAAACCGATTCAGTAATTACCGAAGCTTATCATCAAATTTTCTTAGCTAACTGGTTGAAACTTACGCTAGTTGGTAGTAAGCATTACGAAATTAGTACTCCGCTTTCAGGTCTGGACTTTTAATGACTGAATCTCCCCTCTAGCCTTGGTCAAGACGTAATACTGCCATAAAGGCTTCCTGGGGAACATCAACAGTGCCTACAGCCTTCATCCGCTTTTTACCTTTTGCCTGCTTTTGGAGAAGTTTTTTCTTCCGGGAAATGTCACCACCGTAGCATTTAGCCAATACATCTTTTCTCAAAGCCGGAATATGTTCACTAGCAATGACTCGACTACCAATAGCGGCTTGAAGAGGAATTTTAAATTGGTGGCGGGGAATAAGTTCCTTAAGTTTCTCCACCAAGGTACGACCCACATAGTAAGCTTTGTCTCGGTGAACAATTACCGCCAGGGAGTCCACAGGTTCCGCATTAATCAGTAGATCCAGCTTGACTAAGGGATTATCTCGGTAACCAATGAGCTGGTACTCCATACTGGCATAACCCCGAGAGCGAGACTTCATTTGATCAAAAAAGTCAGTAACCACTTCTGCTAGGGGTAATTCATAAATTAAAGTAGTCCGTCCTTGGGCAAGATAAGTCATATCCTTAAAATCCCCACGGCGGCTTTGACAGAGTTCCATCAGAGTCCCAACATAGGTTTCTGGAGTAATCATTTCTACCCGGACATAGGGTTCGGCAATTTTTTCCCGTTCTTGGGGGGATGGCAGAGTACTCGGATTATCAATTTCAAGGACTTCTCCCTGATTGGTGGTCACTTGATACACCACTGAAGGGGCAGTGGTGATTAGCTCCAAATCATATTCCCTTTCCAGGCGCTCTTGGACAATTTCCATGTGCAGCAAGCCTAAGAAACCACAGCGGAAGCCAAATCCCATGGCAGAGGAAGTTTCTGGTTCGTAGTTCAGGGCAGCATCATTGAGCTTGAGCTTATCTAATGCTTCCTTTAAATCCTTATACTGGTCAGCATCAGTGGGAAACAAGCCACAAAAAACCATGGGTTTGGCTTCCGTGTATCCTGGTAAAGGGTCAATAGCTGCTGCTTTTGCTAAAGTAATGGTGTCACCCACACGGGCATCCGCTACCGCCTTAATGGCAGCAGCTAGGTAACCAACTTCACCCGCGTGGAGTTCATCCACTTGGACTTGGTTAGGGGAAAGCACCCCTAGCTCATCAATTTCGTACTCCTTGCGAGATGCCATCAAGCGAATGCGATCGCCTTTTTTTAGAGTGCCATCGACCACTCTGAAATAAACGATTACGCCACGATAAGCATCATAGTAACTGTCAAAAATCAACGCCCTTAGGGGTTGCTCTACGGTATTGGTTGGAGCTGGAATTAGATGTACAATAGATTCCAGGATATCGTCGATACCGATACCTTCCTTGGCTGATGCTCGAATTGCTTGGCTACAATCAAGACCAATGATATCTTCGATTTCGGTACTTACCCTTTCCGGTTCAGCTCCAGGCAAGTCTATTTTATTTAGAACGGGAATAATTTCTAGATCGTGTTCAAGGGCTAGGTAAACATTTGCTAGAGTTTGAGCCTCTACACCCTGGGATGCATCGACTACTAACAGTGCTCCTTCACAAGCCACTAGTGAGCGGGACACTTCATAGGAGAAATCCACATGACCGGGAGTGTCAATTAAATTGAGAACGTACTCGTGACCATCGCTAGCAGTATAGTTCATCCGAGCCGCTTGCAGCTTAATCGTAATTCCCCGCTCCCGTTCCAAATCCATATTGTCCAGGAACTGTTCTTTCATCTGGCGGTCGCTTACGGTACCAGTAGCTTGCAGTAGGCGATCAGCTAAGGTCGATTTCCCATGATCAATGTGGGCGATAATCGAAAAATTGCGAATATGAGAGACAGGGGCATCAGTCATAAGCTATTGGTATAAACCCAGTCAATAACTGGTCTATTGAGTTCATGATCAACTTAATGTATTTTAATGTTTTCCGTCAGAGGTAAGGGTACTATCTCTGGAATGGTTATAAGTGAGCCAGGCTAATTGTCAGTTATCGTAAAGTTATATTAGTAGTGTTATTAGCCCATTGATTATGAATGATCATGCCTTGCATCAAGAGGGTTTGCTTGAAAACCACCTTGAGTCTACCAAAGCTACTAACGTAGATCTATCACGTTCAGCTGACAAAGAAGAAATTTCTATTCATTTGGATACGGAACTCTTGGATCAAATCAAACACTTGACTAATGATCCGAGTAAAGTAATAGAAACGGCAATTCGTCAATGGCTCAGGGGTGAAAGGGGAACAGATCAGGAATTAGCCCGTACCTTTGACCGAAATCCACCCCTACCGCCCCGAGGTGAGTGGAACGATTGATAGACAAGAGGTAAAGGCATCTACTTTGAGAGGTTGCCATTGGCTCCTGCTAAGGGCTTGGTTGGTTGCATTTACTTGTTAAACGGGAACTGAGGCTCCCGGTGTTGCTTGTAGTTTCCAGGTTTCTTTTAATGGCTGCACCTGTGAATTTTAAATGTTTTCAAACTGGATATATAAATAGGCAATCCGCTAGTGCACAAGGTGATTCTAACTTTTTGCAGGGTTTAGGGTGTGAGCTGGTTTATACTCAAGAGGCATCGGGCAAATGCCTTTCTTTTCACTGGCAAGCTGCTGAGCAATATGGTCTGAGTGTGACACAATTGGTGGGACTTCCCCTAGAAGATACATTCTGCCCGACTGAAGCCCAAGCCTACCAAGATAGGCTTCAGAGAATTTTGAGCCAGCGAACCCCTGAACGTTTTGTTCAATCGTTTTGTTACCAGGACAGATCCTTTGCCTTTGAGTTGGTCATTAGCCCCATTTTGCCAGCGGATGGCGAACCAACCACTGTTCTAGTTATGGGTCGCTTTTTGCCGGAATCATCAATATTGGAATGGCGGGAATCTCCTACAAGCCTAAGTGTAGACCCCCATCAAAAATTACTGACCAAAATTGCCCGGCAAATTCGCCGTACCCTCGATCTAGATACCATTTGGCAACAAACTGCCCAAAGTTTAGGGGAGGCACTCCAGGTCAGCCGTTGCCTCGTTTGCTATTACAAACCAGATGCACGGGTAACCAAGGTGCAGGCAGAATACTGTCAACAGCCGTTGCGGTCAATGGCAAAACAACTGCTACCCTTGGATTCTGAGCCTTACCTGCAACAAGCCCTCACTAGTCAGGAGCCACTGCTGGTAGAACACATTGTTCCTGGTGAATGGGAACAGTTGTCTGTGTTGGTGGTTTCAACCTCCTATAAAGATGAACCAAATGGTTTGATTTGCCTACAGCAGTGTGACCATCGCCGTCAATGGAGTGCTGCAGAAATAAAGTTAGTGGGAGAATTGGCTGAGCAAGTCGGCACAGCGATCGCTCATGGCACCCTTTACAAGGAGTTAGAAATAGCTAGCGAAAGGGCTGAAGAAGCGTCTCGCCACAAAAGTGATTTTCTGGCTAATACTTCCCATGAGTTACGCACCCCTCTCAATGGCATGATTGGGTTTCTCAAGTTGGTTCTTGATGGCATGGCAGACGATCCACAGGAGCAAAGGGATTTTATCCAAGAAGCCTACAATTCTGCATTGCATCTGCTCAATATTATTAATGATATCCTCGATATTGCCAAGATTGAAGCGGGGAAAATGGAGCTAGAACTCGCTTCAGTAGAATTAGACTCTCTGTTTAGCAAAGTTGAGGACTTTACGATCAATCAAGCCGAGCTAAAAAACCTCAGCCTCAGAATTGAAATGCCTGATGTCTATGATGGCATTGTTATGTATGGTAACTATCAAAGGCTGCTACAGGTGATGTTAAACCTAGTGGGCAATGCTATTAAGTTTACTGATGAAGGTGGGGTGACTGTTAGTGCTGAGGTGATCCGAAAGAAGATAACTTTCAAAGGTACGGAATTCCCAGGATTGGTTAAAGTTCGAGTGGCTGATACTGGCATCGGTGTTTCCCTCGACCAGCAAGACCGGCTGTTTCAAACCTTTACCCAAGTGGATGGTTCCCGGACTCGCCAATATGGCGGCACGGGTTTAGGCCTAGTCATATCCCAAAAGCTGATTGAAACCATGGGGGGTGTGGTCAATTTTTTCAGTATGGGGGAAAATTTAGGGTCAACAGTTACCTTCACAGTACCTCTTTATCAAGTTCCTGTGATGATTTCCAATCAAGCAACTGATATCGATTAACCATCCACTTCTTAGCTTACTATTACCATACTATGGAATTAAAATAAAGTCAGTTGACCTGTTAATAGTTAACAGTTCATTATTTTATAAAATCTAACGGTATAATTGGTAAGCTTTTTGTGGAAAATTTAAACTAAACTTACCTATCTAGGACTCATGAGGTACACATTATTTTTTCCCTCTTACGTTTTCCCTCTTACCTGCTCCCTGCTCCCTGCTCCCCGCTCCCTAAAAACCATAAATTTGTACCTCACAAGTCGTATAATTGCTATAGCTTAAAGTTAGCTTAAAGTATTTCACCCAATTTAAAGATTATATGTAAAGTAGTAATGCTATAATAACCAGCGTCAGAGACTACTCATTCACTAATCTCTGACGCTGGTTATTA
>NZ_JAAHHS010000086.1 GCF_010692395.1 Moorena sp. SIO3H5 | reverse complement strand
TCCACTACTTCGTTGTCGAAGGTTTGCCCATCAAGACTGATTTCACTGTTGTCATCCGCAGTAATAGTAATCTCTACGGGTCCAGCTGGTTCAGTGTCGAGAGCAATGGTATACTGTCCAAGCTCTCCCCCTTCAGCGATCGGGGAAATTTCCGTGATCAGGACTTGACCAGGAACAACTGCCTCATTATCAGTAATGGTGATCTCGGTGGCTGGGATATCTAGAGTCTCAGGATATTTGTCTAAATCCTCGGTGTTGGTAATGGCATAGCTGATGGTGGTGTTATGGTCACCTTCGACAATCGTGTCATCCAGAGCCTGTACTGTAATGGTTGTGGGGGTAGTATCCGTTAGGCTAACCACCACTTCATTGTCGAAGATCTCCCCATCAAGACTGATTTCACTGTTATCATCGGCAGTAATAGTGATTTCTACTGCTCCAGCTGGCTCAGTGTCGAGAGCAATAGTATACTCCTGTGTCTCTCCACCTTCAGTCAGAGGGGAAACCTCACTGATCAGAACTTGACCAGGAGGAATGTCATTATCGGTAATATTGGTAGTGAATTCTTCAACTAAGCCAACAGCATAGCTTGGATCATCGGAAACCGTAATTTCGTGCCTGATTTGACTGCTGTGATCATCTTCAACTTCGGCATCATCTACCGGCAGCACCGTGATTTCTTTTTCCAGAGTCTCAGCGTTGAAAGTAATTTCTTGCTCCGAAGCAAACTCTTCATCATCTACCTTGATTAGACTCTGAACATCAGCAGTGAGCTTAACCGTTACATCCCCAGTGGGTCGGGTACTTAAAGCAACTGTGTAGACTCCTTCTTGTCCCTCTTCCACAGACACAGGACCATTGATGAAGACGATTCCAGGATCGTCGTCTACAATATTGGCAGTATATGATGGCCCTTCTCCGATAGGATAATTCTCAAGATCTTCTGTATCGGTAACTGTGTGAGAGATTGTGCTAGTGTGAACGCCTTCTACCAGAGCATCCTGAGTTGCTCGTACCGTAATGGTTTCTTCGAGTGTAGTTGGGTTGAGGCTAATGATTTGCTGAGAGTTAAAGTTGGTGCCATCGAGACTAATTGTACTCTGGTCATCAGCTTGGATAGTAATCTCTACTGCTCCGGTGGGAGGAGTGTTCAAAGAAACTGTGTAAGTGCCTGAACCATTGTTTTCAGTGATAGTGATTGCCTGACTGAAGATCAGCCCAGGGTCATTATCAGCAATATCGACAGTGACCTCTTGTTCTAGCTCGCCCAGGTCATAGTCTAGGTCTTCGGAAGCAATTTCATGGCTAATTTTGCTAGTGTGATCACCTTCGACCTGATCATCATCTAACCCCTGTACTGTAATTTCTTTTTCCAGGGTCTCAGCATTGAGGGTAATAACTTGCTCGGAGGCAAACTCCCCGTCATCGACTTTGATTAGACTATCATCATCAGCTGTGATAGTGACTGTTACGTCACTAGCGGGCACTGTGCTTAAGCCAATTGTGTAAGTATCTTCTTGACCTTCCTCAACAGACAAGGTGGTCTCACTGAAAACAATCCCAGGGTCATCATCTGTAATTGTGGCACTGAACGAGCCGCTAATTCCTATAGGATAGTTAGTGTTATCCTCGGTTTCAGTCACTTCGTGGCTGATAGTGCTGGTGTGAGTTCCTTCTACTAGACTGTCATCAACGGCTTGTACACTAATGGTTTCTTGGAGTTTTTCTGGGTTGAGAGTAATGACTTGCTCGGAGGCAAACTCCCCCTCCCCTTCACCTACCTTGATTAAACTATCGTCATCAGCGGTTAGAGTAACAGTCACCTCTCCAGTAGGTACAGTATTTAAAGCAACTGTGTAAGTCCCTTCATCACCGCCTTCTGTGATTGCGATCGCATCACTAAAGATTAGTCCAGGGTCATTGTCAGTAATGTCGATAGTAACATCCTCGATCTCCTGGCCTAGAGGATAATTGGTGGTATCACTTGAACCAGTAATTTCATGGCTGATAGTGCTGTTGTGGTCGCCTTCCACAGCGCTGTCATCAACCACCTGGACTGTGATAGTTTGCCGTATAGTTTCCCTGAGCTGGATCGGAAGGCTAGAAGCAAAGTTTGTACCATCTGTGCTGATTCTAGTTTGTGGATCAGCGGTGATAGTGACTTCTACTGAACCATCCCCCACAGGAGGAGTGTTTAAACCAATTTCGTAAGTCCCGATACCCCCTTCAGTGAGATCGAGATTACTGATAATGACTACTCCAGGCTCATCATCAGTAATCTCAGCTATAACATCTGGAATTTCGAGATCCAGGGGATAGTTTGTGTTGTCTTGGGATTCAGTAATCTCGTGGGTGATGGTGCTGTCGCGAAGACTCCTAAATTCACTATCATCCTTACCCCGCACGGTAATGGTTTGAAGGGTGAGGTCATTGAATGTAACATCTTGACTAGAAGCAAAGCTAGTACCATCAATACTGATTTCAGTCTCATCATCAGCTGTGATAGTAACTTTGACATCTCCGGTAGGCTGAGTGCTTAAACCAATTTCGTAGGTATCAGTACTGCCTTCAGTGACCTGAGGAGTACCAATGATAACTATTCCGATATCATTATCAGTAATGGTGGCAGTGACATCCTCTATGGGTGTATTCTCATTGGAATAGTTTTCATCCGCTGAAGCAATGCTGTGGGTAATGATGCTGCTGTGAATCCCTTCCGGCGGCTGATCATCTATAGCCTGCACCTTGATTTCTTTTTCCAGTGTGCTTTGGTTGAGGGTAATCACCTGCTGTGATGCAAACTCTTCACCATCGACACTGATCAGACCTTGCTCATCTGCTGTAATGGTAACCGTTACATCCTCAGTAGGCTCGGTGGTTAAACTAATGGTGTAAGTACCCTCTTGACCCTCTGAGAGAGACAAAGACTGATTGGAGATAATGACTCCAGGGGTACCATCTTGAATGTCGATAGTAGTAAACTTTGTTCCCTGTCCTTCAGGGTAGTTCGGATCCGTAGAATCGGTAATTTCGTGTCTGAGGGTACTGGTGTGAAGACCTTCTACATCGTCGTCTATTGTACCTCGCACCGTGACAGTGGTGGGTGTAGTGTCACTAAGTTGGATATTTCGACTGGTGCCAAAGTTTAAGTTGCCCTCATCCAGAGCAAGTTCACTTTCCCCATCTGTAGTGATAGTAACTCTTACGGGGCTAGTGGGGGTGGTACTTAAGGCAACCTCATAAGTTGTCAAGTCTCCACCTTCCTCAGTGGGCTCGCTTGCTGGAGTGATGATCAGACCTGGGTCATTGTCAGTAATAGTGACAATTACATCTCCAGCCTTACTGTTTACTATATAATCTGAGTTCTCTGGAGCTTCAGTAATGGTGTGGCTGATGGTGCTGGTGTGAGCTCCTTCGACCGTTGAGTCATCTATAGGCTTGACGGTGATAGTTCTTGCCGATGTGTCACTGAATCTAACTTCTTGGGTTGCAGCAAATGTGGTACCTCCGTCAATACTGATTTCAGTCTCATCATCAGCGTAAATAGTAACTCTTACATCTCCACCGGGATTCTGTAGTAATCGAAGTGTGTATTCAACTTCATTACCCTCTTCAACAGATGAGGGAGTAGTGAAATCGAAAAGGCTGGAGCTATCATCAATAATCTCAATGGTAGCGCTATCAATTGTTGTGTTTGTAGGATAATTGTCGGTATCGTCTGTATCAGTGATTGTGTGGGTGATTGTACTTTCGTGAGGACTCCCTTCTGATGGGTCGTTATCTTCTGTAGCTTGAACCTTAATGGTTTGGGGTGTAGTATCGCTGAGTGTGATAGTTAGCTGGTCTTCAAACTCAGTCCCATCTGGCAATTTGATATCACTATTGTCATCAGACTCAAGGGTGATTGTTACGTCCCCATCAGGATTGGTGCTTAACGCAATGGTGTATTCGTTTTCGTCACCTTCTTCAATCTGACCAGTAGCTTGGGTGATGATTACCCCAGGATCATTGTCAGCAATATTAACAGTTACGTCTCCAACCTTACCACGTGGAAAGTTTGAACTGTTTGAATTAGTAATTTCGTGGCTAATGCTGACTTCTTGAGGTCCTGTGACATCTGAGTCTTCAGCAGCCTGCACCGTGATAGTTTTTTCAAATGTGGTGCTGTTGAGGGTTATCATTTGCTCGGAAGCAAATTCTTGGTCATCTTCTACCTTGATTAGACTCGATCCATTGGCTTTGATGGTGACTGTTATGTCTGCATCAAGCTCCTCTGCTTTAATGGTGTACGTACCTTCTTCACCCTCTGTAATAGACAACATTTGGTTATCGAAGGTGAGCAGATCTGGGTTATTGTCAGTAATCGTGGCAAAGACCTGTCTAGTTTGACCTTCAGAATATTGTCCTTGTGTTGCCTCGGACTCAGTAATGGTGTGGGTGATGGTGCTGCTGTGCAAACCTTCTAGGATGTTGTCCTCAATCCCCTGCACCGTGATTTCGGTGGTGAAGTCGGTTTCGTCAAAGGTGATCTCTCCGGAAGAGACAAAGGTGTTGCCCCCATCTAAACTAAATTGACTCTGACCATCACTAGTTTCGATTTGGACTGTTACATCTCCATCGGGTGCCGTACTCAACCCAAATTCATAGGTACCATTTTCACCCCCTTCAATGGGTGTAGGCGTGCCTTGGATATATAGCCCTGGGTCATTATCGATAATTTCAAGGCTGACACCAGTAAGTTCGGTATTTAGAGGATAGTTGTCTTCGTCTTCTGTGGCTGTAACAGTGTGAGTGATGATGCCTGGGTGAACACCTTCAGGAGTGCCATCATCTATAACCCGCACAATAACAGTTTTTGGTGTGGTGTCATCGATTTCGATGGTGTCTTGGGTTCTAAACCCCTGACCATCCACATTAATTTGACTCTGGCCATCAGTGCTGAGTCTAACAGTGACGGGTCCAGTTGGGTTGGTATCTAAGGCAATAGTGTATTCCTGGTCAGCACTAGTTTCAGTAAGCTGGATAGTTGTCTGTGAAAGAGTAACGTTTGCCATAGTGATTCAAAATGTTTAGTTAGTTATTTATAGCGATAGCTAGTACCAATTGCTAATTAGGGATAGCTGCATCAGACTTGGCTTCGGGTTTGGGTCTATAGGAATTGGGAAAAGGGATATCGGACACTCACTGGTATGGGTGTCGATCTGAGTTATCCATCCTCTGGCAATACAAATGCCCTACCGGGTTTCAATTTGTCTTAAAACCTTTCCCACTTAATTTGACCCAGCGATTTTATTGTCTTCCCCTTGACCTACTACTGTTCACCGGGAAAGTACCGAATTTACTGTGGCGCTAACTAGGGATTTTACATAGACTTCTTGAAAACTTTGCGTTTATAATAAATTACTGGCTTAGCCCCCTTGAAAACTGCCCCACACCCGTCAGAGACTGGAGTTGTTCAGGCATGAGCATTTCAGAGGTGTTTTGTGAAAAAAGTTTTAGGAATCATTCTCGGTGGTGGCGCAGGAAGCCGCTTATATCCACTAACCAAGCCCCGGGCTAAACCAGCGGTGTCATTGGCAGGCAAATACCGCTTGATCGATATTCCTGTCAGTAACTGCATTAATTCTGAGATTTACAAAATCTATGTACTAACCCAATTTAACTCAGCATCTCTCAATCGCCACATTACCCGTGCCTATAATTTCTCTGGCTTCTCAGAAGGGTTTGTTGAAATTTTACCAGCCCAAAAAACTGCGGAAAACCCAAGCTGGTTTCAGGGAACAGCAGATGCAGTTCGTCAGTATCTCTGGCTATTTGATGGCTGGGATGTTGATGAATACATAATTTTATCCGGAGACCACCTCTACCGGATGGACTATCGCTTATTTGTCCAACGTCACCGGGACACTGGAGCGGATATTACTCTGTCGGTTGTGCCTATTGATGAGACACGGGCATCTAGCTTTGGCTTGATGCAAATTGATGATCGGGGCAAGGTGATTGATTTTCGCGAGAAACCTACAGGGGAATTGCTTAAACAAATGCAAGTGGATACTACTGTGCTTGGACTTACGCCAGAACAAGCCAGAAATAGTCCTTACATTGCTTCTATGGGAATTTATGTGTTTAGTAAAGCAGTGATGAAAGAACTGCTCGAAGCTAATTCTGAGCACACAGACTTTGGTCACGAAGTTATCCCAGCCTCGATGCAAAAATATAACATTCAAGCTTATTTATTTAATGATTATTGGCAAGATATTGGCACCATTGAGGCATTCTACAATGCTAATTTATCCCTGACTCGTCAACCTAAGCCATCCTTTAGCTTTTATCAGGAAGATGCTCCGATTTACACGAGGGCTCGTTATCTACCGCCCTCAAAGCTTTTAGACTGTCGGGTAACAGAGTCAATTATTGGGGAAGGGTGTATTCTCAAAGATTGCCGCATTAATAACTCGGTATTGGGATTGCGATCGCGAGTGGAAGCTGGAACAGTGATCGAGGACTCTTTAATTATGGGTGCTGACTACTATCAATCTTTAACAGAACGTCTATCAGCCCAAGAACAAGGCCAAGAGACTTTAGGAATTGGTAAGGATACCGTTATTCGTCGTGCAATTATCGACAAAAATGCTTGTATCGGTAACAATGTCAAAATCTTCAACAAGGATCGTGTGGAGGAAGCCAACTGCGAAAGTGAGGGATTTTATATTCGTAATGGGATTGTTGTAGTGATCAAAAATGCAGTAATTCCCCATGGAGCCGTGATTTAGTCCTATGGGGTGAAAAGGGCTTAGACATGCTTAGGCTAGGTATTAAGTCCTAAAACTATTAACCATTAACCATTAGCCATTAATCATTAGCCATTGACCTTGCTACCTAACACCTTGCCAAAACCGCTGAAAACACCCTTGACAGAGTATTAATATGTACGGAAATTGCGATCGCAGCAGTGAGGAAGAACCGAACTCAGTTTACTTGAAACCTTTGTTACCCTGGCGTTGAGGTAGATAAACCATAATCCAAGGGCAATCACTTACCCCTTACGATCTTAGACGATTAGGAGACACTCTTGATGGCTGCGACGGACTTCAAAGACTATTACTCCATCCTAGGAGTCAGCAAAACTGCTAGTGCTGATGACATTAAAAAGTCCTTTCGGCGTTTGGCCCGGAAGTACCACCCAGACCTGAATCCTGGGGACAAACAAGCCGAGGCTCGCTTTAAGGAAGTCAATGAAGCCTACGAAGTGTTATCTGACTCGGACAAACGCAAGAAATACGATCAATTTGGTCAGTACTGGAAGCAAGCGGGACAAGGATGGTCTGGTCGTAGTGGAGTCGGTGTTGATGTTGGTGGCTTTGATTTTAGCCAGTATGGCAGCTTTGACGAGTTCATTAATGAATTGCTGGGTCGCTTTAGCACTGGTGCCCCCGGTGGTGCTGGCAGAAGTAATCAGAGCTACTCCTACCGTACAAGTACTTCTAGCTCTAATGGGTTTAATGATTTTGGTGGTTTTGGTGGCTATAGCAGCACCTCGGGGTTTAACAACACTACCGGAGCCAGTGCTGACCGAGAAGCAACCATTAGCCTCAGTTGGTCTGAAGCCTTTAATGGTGTCCAAAAGCGTTTTAGCCTAGGTAGTGAAACTATAACTGTCAAGATTCCCCCTGGTGCCAAACCCGGTAGTCGTATTCGGGTGCGAGGCAAGGGTCAGGTCAACCCTCTGAATGGGCAAAAGGGAGATTTGTATTTGAAAGTAGAACTCAAATCTCACTCTTTCTTTGAGTTCGATGGTGAGAATCTGGTTTGCGAAGTGCCAATCACACCAGATGAAGCGGTTTTGGGTGGGTCAATCGATGTACCAACTCCAGATGGCTCTGTGAGTATGAATATTCCTGCTGGTATTCGTTCTGGTCAATCTCTGCGGTTGCGGGGTAAAGGCTGGTCTTTACCTAAGGGTGGACGTAGTGATCAGTTAGTGCGAATTACGATAGTAACTCCGAAAAACCTCACCAATCAGGAGCGGGAGTACTATGAAAAAATCCGTGAAAGTCGTCGCTTCAATCCTCGCAGTCACTTGTCCCAAGTTCGACTTTGATTATAGCAATTATGAGAGCTATGAAGTACACAATTTTGGGATTTTAGGCAAGAGGCAAGAGGCAAGAGGCAAGAGGCAAGAGGCAAGAGGCAAGAGGCAAGAGGTAAAAAATAATGTGTACCTCATTGCTATGATAAACGCCTTATATCTAGCAGTGCTCAATGGGGCTAGGGACTTTCCTGCTGGGTTAATGGGAGTAGGCAGTAGGGGTAAGACAATTGACGGTACCTCATCAGAGGGTGTCGATCGCATTTAAGAGTGTATCTACTTCGGCATTGGGATTTAGGAAAGAAAATAGATGTTGAAAGCGGAGTTTTCCTAGCTGATCTAAAAGAAATTGAGCAGGTAGGGGAGCACCCAGTGCTTGACCAAGGTTATAGGCACGAAAGGTTCTACAGTTGGGGTCGCTCAGCAGTGGCATTTGTAAACTGAGATCGTTAACAACTTGTTGGCTTTGCCTGATATCTGTACTCGTAATCATTAACACCTCAACTCCTTTCTCAGTGAAACGTTGGTAGTTTTCATTGATTTTTTTGATGTGAGGGAAGCACAGAGGACAGTAATGCTTTTCTGTGAAAATTCGGGTGAATGCCAAGATCACCGGTTGTTTGCCCTGATAATCGGATAATTTGATCTGACGGTTATTGGTAATATCTGGTAGCTCAAAATCAGGTGTCCTTGCTCCGAGTTGTAGCGCGTTAGTTGCTGGTACAGGCACAAAATTGTGGAAGAAGCGCTGATTGATTAAGCCACTAAAGTTAAGGTCTGTGAGCATCAGGGATTCAATTCTCCTGGACTAGGGAATAGTTTATGGTTACTGTTATAGTGTACCTGTAGGCACCCTCAACTGTAGCTAGTTCAGGTAAAGAAGGGCGATCGCTCGAAATTATTGCAGCTTGCTCTCTATCAATTGGCTTGCCAAAACCTTAGCCTAGAAAAAATTCTTGATAAAGCACCTACACGATAGAGAATGTATAGGGATAATATGCTGCTAAACTTAACTATAATTAGGCAAAATCATAAGTTAACGACTTTCTGCAATAAGGTGATTATAACTGATAGAGGTATTGAGTTATATTCAATCTTAATCTATATATTAAAGAATATAATTTTGATAACCTTTGACCGAAACAAAGTCATGCCAAGTTGTTATTTTTTATATCGTCAGTATTTCTTAGCACAACTTAATACTGCTATGCCTGAACTTGTTCAACCCATTGTTTTAGCTGTAGGCTATCAACATTAGCTCCATGAGTAGTAGAGGAGGTGGGCTTGAGCGGTAAGCTAATTGTTTTCGAGGGAGTGGAAGGTGGTGGGAAAACTACCCAACTACAGCGATGCTCAAATTGGCTTCGAGCTGGTGGCTTACAAGACTGTCTAGGTACTTTGGATCAAACCATGCCCGTTGTAGTCACTAGAGAACCGGGGGGAACATTATTAGGCACTAAGGTTCGCCAACTGCTACTGGATAGAGATTCCTCTCCCATTCACCCTCGGGCTGAACTTTTACTCTATGCTGCTGATCGCGCTGAGCATGTTGAAGAGTTGATTAAGCCACAGTTGGTCAACGGAGCAATTATTTTATGCGATCGCTACACGGATTCTACAATTGCCTACCAGGGTTATGGCCGAGGTATTGACTTGAAATTAATTGAGCAGCTTAATCAAATTGCTACCGGTGGACTGGAAAGTGACCTCACCCTGTGGCTGGATATTGATGTAGAAATTGGTCTGGAACGGGCGCGACAGCGGGGAAAGGTTGACCGCATGGAGCAAGCTGACTTAGGATTTCACCGACGAGTGCAGCAGGGATTTCAGCAGTTGTATCAACAAAATCCCGATCGGATGGTTCGGGTAGATGCTAGCTACAGTCAGGAGGAAGTCCATAATTCCATTCAGAAGATTTTGCGTGAACGGTTGAGAACATGGTTCCAGGAGCGTTCGATTTTATCCTAGGGCAACACCAAGCGATCGCATTATTGCACGGAGCAATCACCACCAAGCGCATTGCCCCTGCCTACCTGTTTGCTGGTCCATCTGGAGTGGGGCGGAGTCTGGTAGCACGGGCTTTTATTGAACAGTTGTTTTGTCAAGGTATCCCAGCTGATGGGCAAGTCTCAATTAAAAAACGACTGATTCAGGGCAATCACCCGGATGTATTGTGGGTAGAGCCAACCTATCTCCACAATGGTAAACTGGTGTCTGCTACAGAAGCTGTCCAAAAGGGAATTCAGCGTCAAGCACCCCCCCAAATTCGGTTGGAACAAATTCGGGAAATTGCTAGGTTTTTGAGTAATTCTCCTCTAGAAGCATCGCGTAAGGTGGTGGTACTAGAGCAGGCAGAAACTATGGCAGAGCCAGCAGCCAACGGTTTGCTGAAGACTCTCGAAGAACCGGGAAACGCTACGTTGATAGTGATCGCACTTAACACTGAATCTTTGTTGCCGACCCTAGTGTCTCGCTGTCAGCGGATGCCATTTTATCGCCTGGGCCAGGAAACTATGACAACAGTGCTGCGGCAAACCGGTCATCAACAGATTTTACAGGAACCATCAGTACTCGCCATTGCCCAGGGAAGTCCGGGGGAAGCGATCGCTGCTTTTGAGCAACTCCAAGCTATGCCTCCAAACTTACTTACCCAACTTACCCAGTTACCCCACACATCCCGTCAAGCGTTGGAACTGGCAAAGGAAATCGACAAGAAGCTGGATACCCACACTCAGCTTTGGTTAGTGAAGTATTTACAACACTGCTACTGGCAATCACACACTCAACCAGACATGATTAAAAAGCTAGAGCAAGCTCGGCGATACCTGCTCAGTTATGCTCAGCCGCGATTGGTTTGGGAGGTAACCCTGTTGGAATTGAGTTTTCTTGAAGCATGAAGGGTTGATAGTAAATTATAAAGCATGAAGAATAAAATGTAAAAGAGTAATTGGGAAGCATCAAGGATAAAGCTCCATAAAGTATTTCCTAATACTGGATACTTAGGTGTGCTCTTACCATTAAGAATTAAATTCGCATAATTGTCGCACCTGAAGAAAACCCTACTAATCAAAATCGTTATGACTATGATATATTTGTAAAGGTTCGTAAATAATCAATTAGATTTGATACCATTTGTGTGGTTGGTTACAGATCATGGTCTGGCCATGAAAATCGGATATTGGGTAGATCATTTTCTTATCCATGGACTCCCTCTCAAGATGTATGTATTTAGCCAGCACTTTGAGAAATAGTATGGGTAGCATGGTTTGAGGTGACCACCACTTGATCAGCAATCTGTAGCCAACTGACACCCTACACACTTTAAGGAGCATAACTATATGACTACAACAGAAGGATGTCTCCGGGTAGGCCAACTGGCTCCCGACTTCACGGCCACTGCTGTATTCGAGCAAGAGTTCAAGACAATTAAACTGTCTGACTATGGTGGTAAATACGTCGTTGTGTTTTTCTATCCCCTAGACTTCACTTTTGTTTGTCCTACCGAAATTACTGCATTTAGCGATCGCTTTGAAGAATTCAAAGAACTAGGCACCGAAGTCCTTGGCGTGTCTGTTGACAGTGAATTCTCTCACCTGGCCTGGATTCAGACTGACCGCAAGGATGGTGGTGTAGGCGATCTAGCTTATCCTCTGGTTTCTGATATCAAAAAAGAAATCAGCACAGCTTACAACGTTCTTGACCCGGAAGCCGGTATTGCCTTGCGTGGTTTATTCATCATCGACAAGGAGGGCATTATCCAGCACGCTACTATCAATAACCTCTCCTTTGGTCGTAGCGTTGACGAAACCCTGCGTACCTTGAAAGCGATTCAATACGTTCAAACTCATCCTGATGAAGTTTGCCCAGCAGGGTGGCAACCAGGTGACAAAACTATGAACCCTGACCCTGTTAAATCAAAAGTTTACTTTGCTGCGGTATAACCGAATCGCAAATATATCCACCCTCCTACCTTGAAGACGGAGCTTTGATACTGGGAAATTGAGTTGGTATAATACCTATTCAATTTCCCATTAACATTATGGGAACATTTTGAGTATGGGAATATTTTGAGGGTATTGATAAATAGGTAGTGATACAACAGCAGTTTTCAATTAGGTGAGGTGCTTACGCGCAAGGGTTTGAGAGAGCAGGAAGTAGGTATGAGGAAGTAGGGAGTAGCGAAAATTTTGTGTACCTCAATAAACTGATAATTGCCATAGCACGGAAGTACCGGAAAACAACATAGGGGCGCTCTTACCATTAAGAATTAAATTCGCGCTTAGGTCAGCTTTCCCCCGGCAGTAGACTAGTCAATAATTCTCGTTCTTTATGGGAAAATGGTCAGGAAGTCTGTGTCAGTACCTACAGATGTTGGTTCGCATATAGTGAGTAGGGAGGAGTGTTAATCCATTGAATCAACAAATGGCGCTGCCTGGGAGGAATTACAATGTCAGAAGAGCAAAAACAGCAGCCAGAAGCGGCAAAGGATGAAGCAATTCAAACGCCGCCAACACCATCAGTGACAGATAAATCCGAAGACAGCTTGGAAGCAACAAGTGAATCACCTCAGACCACTGGCAAGGGAAAGTTACCGTCTTCTGAGCCTAAGTCTGGATTAATGAATCGGTTACTGCCGATTCTTAGTAGTCTTGGCCGGTTGTGGGATGGGACCTTGACAAAAGTCCGCTCCTTGCTACCGGCAGCTTGGAATGAAAAACTGTCTGATTGGATGTTGACTGGTGCGATCGCAAGCGTGGTAGTAGTCATTCTATGGACAACACTAGCGCTTCTACCAAAGACACCAGCACAGGTGGCACAAGTTCCTGCTGATACCATTAATTCTCCACAAAATTTGGAAGTGACTCAGGAATCACAACTTGTGGAATCCGAACCCATACCCACACCAGAGTTAACTCCGGAACAAAGTCTGATTGTCGCAATTCAAAATCAAATTGCGGGTCTTACGGCTCAGTACGGTAATGACCTGATTCAAGCAATTGAGGCTAACTTTCTCAAAAGTATGCTCTTGGTCAAGGTCAGTGATGAGTGGTACCAACTCAATGATGCTCAGCAGAATAGCTTAGCTCAAAGGATGCTGAGCCAGTCTCAAGAATTAGACTTTAGCAAGTTGGAAATTAGTGACCTAGAGGGAACGTTAGTTGCCCGTAGTCCTGTGGTGGGGTCAAGTATGGTCATTTTCAGCCGACATTAGTTCTGTTATCTGTTAACGATTGAGGGTTGACTCTTGACTGTCAACCCTCAACAACCCTAACTATTTAGGTGATCTATTGATTTAAGAGATAAAAGACGTGATCAAATCAATAATCTGATCACCTATTATCTATCGACTAACCCCCGGCTAATGGGTTCAAGCGCTTCATGGCACGATTGACCACATCGGAGTAGCGTAATTCGCCACAGAGAATGTTGAGCATGATTTGAGTAGCAACGGGTTTTTTAACGCCGACTTTGTAAGCAATTCCAGGAAAGCGGTAGAAAGCACCAGCAAGTTTAGCAGCCCAACTCATATCAGTTCCCCGTTCTTCCTGCATGACCTGGGTATAGTTTTCTAAAGCATCTGCTTGACCTGCCAAAGCTTGTTGAATGGCCTCAGCTGCTTTCATGCCACTGAACATAGAGGGTCGAATTCCCTCAGCAGTCATGGGATCCACCACACAAGCAGCTTCCCCAGCTAATACAGCATTTTGTGTATGCAGCTTTTCCTGACCTTCCCAGACACAGATGGCACCTTCGTGCTGTTGACAGCTACTCAGGTCTAAGCCGGATTTCTCGGCATAACCTTTGACTAGCTTTTGGATGTCTTTGAGGTCACCACCCCGTAAGGAGCCAAGACCAATGGAGTAACCTTCGGCTTTAGGAATACTCCAGATAAAGCCATTTTTGAACTGACCAAAGTCAAAATGGATCTCCTTACTATTGCTGTCCGATTTGGGGACTTCTAGGGCTAATGCCAGACGTGATTTACGTTCTTTGAATCCCAACCATTTTGCCATCGGTCCAGTAGCACCGTCAGCTGCAATCACGTAGCGACCTTCAACAGTCCCATTGACAGTGTTGACCTGCCAGTGGTCTCCCTTAAACTCTACCCCTGTAACTGCTGTATTATCTCGAATTTCAGCACCTTGTTTTTGGGCTTGTTGGATGAGATAGTGATCGAAAACATCTCGTTGCACCATCCAAACCGGTTCTTGAGTGTCCAGTTTCACCGTTACTGGGTCATCCATTTTCCAGGTGTAGCGTACACTCTCAGCTTTTAGAGATATGGCAGGTGTAAAGTCGAAATCAAACCACTGTTGCACTTGTGGGGAAACCGCACCACTACAAGCTTTGTACCGGGGTAAGGATTCTTTTTCTAGAACCACCACAGACTTTCCAGCTTTAGCTAGGTGATAAGCAGCCGTTCCACCAGCCGGTCCCGCACCAACGATTATGCAGTCAAACATGATGTTTCTACTTTACTCCTCAAAGATTTATCGATTAAAGTTCACAGACTAACAGCCCAGTGTGTCAGCCTACTATCCAAATTGAGTGACCAATTTACCAGGACTTACTCACTAAGATGCCCAGCAATTGAGACGAACTAACATTCGGAAATTATAAAATCACTATCAATTCATAATAATGACCCTACAAATATTGCAGGGTCGAGATTAGGCTTTTAGGAAAAGGCTTACCCTTAATCAATAACATCCTGAAAACGCCTAATCATTTATTATATGGATGCACCTTTATACTGATAGTTTTTGTCTCTTGTTCACTCAATTTTTCAGTCATTAGACTCGTTAATCCGGATAGTTTATTGGCTAATTATTATGGTAATTATTAGTTTGTATAACCATTATTGACCTATAATGTTTAAAACATGTGGAGTTCTGAGCAATCTTTATTAAAGTTTCACGAAGTCACAGCCAAAAATATTGCCAAAACTATTAGTGTATTTTTTCCCTCCCCATACTCTTTCCCTATGGGCTTCTTCTCAATCCTCAGTCTATCTCAAATCGCTTGGTATCGGTATTGAGGAGTTCAAGCAAGGTACGGGAAATGTAGTTATGGTAGATTTGGTTAGACTTGATAAAGAATATAAGATGACCATTATCTTATAAATCTCATGCCGTCAGAAACAATATCACCCAATCCCCTAATTGTTCTTCCTGGCAAACTCAAATCCACGCGCTCAAGCTATTATCTCTATAACTTCGGTTTTGGTCTTTAGGAATTGTTAGGGTCTTGCTGACTCCTAGTCTTACTTGAATTAACGCTCCGAACCAAACCCCTGGCATAATACCACTAACCTGAGTAAGGGAAAGTAAGCCATGGCAATGACTTATTTGACCAAAACTCAAGATCGTTCGGTGCTCAAGTCCCGCCTAATATGGATTTTGATGAGTTCTGAAAACTACCTCAATCACCCCAATTTTGGTCTACTGTTTCGGGTTTGCATTGTTGAAGCACAACAAGAGTTGTTCACTACGATCTATGCCCAGAGACTTTTCTTTTTGGTGAAAAGTACTACCAATGGCATTGCCTTTGAGCCAATCAGTCGTTCTGAGGCTCGCCTGTTGGTAGAAAATCGCCTGCGCTTACTTAGACGCAGTGCTTCATCAGCTGAGTATGAGCAGCTTAGAGTGATCCATCAGCAAACCTTCCAATAAGTTCCATAAGGAAACCTTCCCATGATTGGTTTAACAAAACTCGCTATCCATCCCCACCTTCTTTAAAGGTGGGGATGGATAGCGAGACGAGGACTTGTTGCGAATCGTGTTAGAATAAAGTTGGTCGATGACCCGCCTGACTGACTAAAAGGCTACCTTAAAGGTGTAAAAGTACTAGCAGAGCTCAGGGAAGAGACAAGCCCCAGCTGGTTGACCATAGAGTCGTAATTCCAAGGTGAGTCTGTCGAAAAAAACTATGCGTCTGCGGAAGGCGGATGTCTGCCTGTGGACGCTGAGTAAGACCTTTGATCAGCTTGCTGGTTGAGGCGTCGGCGGATGAAGCGGGAAGCCCATTTGACGAATAAGACCGTCCCTGATTTGAGTTGAGATTGGAAGCCCCAGCCTCAGCGAAGCAGGCTGGGGTACTTCACTTACAGAACCCATTACCAACATTCCACAACAGCTCCCACCAAATGTAAGGCTGATTGCCTTTACTAAAACTATGTCCGTAGAAGCTAGTGGAGGTGCTGATGCTGCGCCATCTGCGGGATTGCCTCCAAAAGTGGTTAGGACCTGGGGCTTGTGGCAGGTTTAGCTAAATTTGAAGTACTCACAAGCAAATCGAAGGTTATTCAATGGGCTGATTTTACCGCCAAAAGTAAGTCCCAACGACGATTGTGAGCTTTTGCTGAAATGAGATTATGGGATCAGGAAGTAATGGGGTAGTATATACCCAACCACATCCATCATCAATATTGCCCTCTTATATATAATGGCATAGCCTTGCTGAAAGTGTGTTTTTTCCAGAACTACACCCCGTTCAGAAGGCAGATATATCTTTTATATTGATAACCTTGTGGTGTTCTCAAGGGTGAAAATTATTAAGTAAGCTCAGGGGTAAGTTAGACTGTTGAAGTTCTAGTCTAAGCATCTACTAAAGACTGCTGCCCTAGAGAAGGTCGATTATCGGCTTTGCAGAAGCTTACACTAAAGTTGTGATGGAGAGTTGACTATGAGCGGTATTTTTAATAAGCTGCGCGATTTCGTCGGTCTGAATGAGCCAGTGGAATACGAATACGAATATGAAGACATTGAGGGGGATGCCTACCCAACTCCCTACCCACAAGAGCAACCGGTTCAACCGCCACCAGAGGAGGAACGTCCGACCAGACGCCGTTCTCGGGAGCGGACAACGGTCTCAGAAGCAGGGGTAGGGCCATCTCCCATCAATAATGTGATTGGCATGCCTGGAGCAGTCAATGGCCTTTCTGAGGTGGCAGTGATTGAACCTCGTTCCTTTGAAGAAATGCCCCAAGTGATTCAGGCACTGCGGGAACGGAAGTCGGTGGTCTTAAACCTGACCATCATGGATCCAGACCAAGCACAACGAGCAGTTGACTTTGTGGCTGGTGGGACTTACGCTATTGATGGTCATCAAGAGCGTATTGGTGAAAGTATTTTCTTGTTTACACCAAGCTGTGTTCAGGTAAGTACTCAGTCTGGTGTGATTCATGAGATACCTACTCCCCAGGCTGCTCCTCCCCGTCAGACAGCTCCGTCACCAGCCTGGGGTTCTGAGCCAGACCAGATGGCTCAGTAAGAGTCAGGACAAGACCCGTGTCTAGTGTTTCTTGAATAACATTAAAAGTTGAAAAGAGAGGTGTTGGGTTGCCTATAAAACTTGGCATAATTGGTGGCGGTGTCATGGGAGAAGCCCTCCTATCCCGCCTACTTGCCCAACAACTTTACCAGCCTGATGAGGTTTTGGTGAGTGAGCTGCTGGAGCAGCGCCGTGATGGTTTGGCGCAAGAATACGGGATTAGGGTCACTGTTAATAACCAAGCCGCAGCGGCAGCATCAGAGGTTTTGTTACTGGCAATTAAACCTCAGGTATTTGAAGCGGTAGCAGCAGAACTGGTAATGGGTAGAGGTGACAACGGTCACAGCTTAGGAACGTTGCCAATGGTGATTTCAATTCTAGCTGGAGTGCCTGTGGAACGGCTCGAAAACGCTTTTCCATCCCAGTCAGTGATCCGGGCAATGCCTAATACTCCTGCAACAGTTGGGGCGGGAATCACAGCACTAGCTGCTGGAAAATGGGTTTCGCCTGATCAAATGGAGCGAGCAAAGACAATTTTTAGGGCTGTTGGTGAAGTAGTCGAGATTCCGGAACACATGATGGATGCGGTGACCGGTTTATCTGGGTCAGGCCCAGCTTATGTGGCAATTTTGATGGAAGCCCTAGCAGATGGGGGCGTGGCAGCTGGATTACCCAGAGCGATCGCATTGCAGTTGGCACAGTCTACAGTATTGGGAACAGCCCAGCTGTTACAAGAAACTCAAATGCATCCAGCTCAATTGAAGGATCAGGTTACTAGTCCTGGGGGAACGACAATTGCTGCGATCGCTAAATTGGAGAAAGCTGGTTTTCGCTCAGCTTTGATTGAGGCGGTTTTGGGGTCTTATCAGCGTTCTCGGGAGTTGGGAAGTTGAAGGTTGTTCGCGTAGCGTGGCCAAAGGCCAAGGTTAAAGGTTAAAGGTTAAAGGTTAAAGGTTAAAAGTTGAAGGTCGAAGGTTGAAGTTTGAAGGTTGAAGGTTTTTCGCCGTTGGCGTTCCCATAGGGTAGGTGGAAAATCGATCAGAACTGATTGATCACGTGAATCTTAATATCTATTAGACTAGCCCGTTGTTAGTTGGTCTTGGCTAACCCCATCTGCATTTGTAGTCCTATGGGGGTTTTTTTTTAATGAATAACCAAAAAAACTATTGTGCGCGTCATCTAGTTCTGTTAACTAGTTCTATAATAGCAGCTAAAGGATTTATGCGATTGATCCCAATCGTTTAAAATGACGGGATCTGAACTACAATAATCACAAAATATTCATAATTTAGTCTGAATGTAAATTTGTGGACTGCATCTACTTGATGACAGACAGATGACAGAATCTTCAATTCCGATTCGAGCCTTACCAAAAGCACGTCAACGTTCTCGACCCAATCGCTTAAAATGGTTTTCCTACATAAGTTTGGGGATTTTGAGCAATGCTGCTATTTTCGGTTTAGCTTTTTTTGTGCTTGAGCAAATCCCTCGAACTTACACCAGTAAGGCAGCAGCCATCATACCTGGTGTGGGTTCTCAAGGATCTGTTCAACTCCCTGGAGTTGGTCAAGCTTCCTCCAATACAGGTGACAAATCTCCTTACGGATATCTTTTAAAGGTAGATCCACGAGAGAACTACCAGTATATCGCCATGAGTGAAGTAGTTTTAAAAGAAGCTGCTGCTGCTGTTAAGACTTCAGTCAAAGATTTTGAAGAGTTTGCCAAGCCAAGGGTTTCTTTGGATAGAGGTACCACTATCATAGAATTTGAAGCGGATGGCAAAAGCAAACTGGAAGCTCAGCGAAATACTCGGGCTTTTTATGAAGCGTTAGTTAAACGGATTGATGACTTAAGAGTAGAAGAATCATCTCGTCAGGATAACAAGACTTTGTTAGCGTTAGACTCTGCTAATAGTAACTTAAAAAAAGCCCAAACAAAGCTGTCTCAATTCAAAAAGAAGTCACTGCTCAAAATTTCTGAACAAATCAAGAACCTTTCAGAAGAAGTAGAGAGGTTGCGAGTGGAGCGTGCTAATTTATTGGCTCAGCAGCAAGCGGCTACCTCTGGATTAACGCAGTTAGAAGCTAACCTTAGGTTGTCAACTGACCAAGCAGCAGATGCTCTGATGCTTCAGGATGATGAAGTCTTTAAAAAGCTTTGGCAAAACTATAGCGATATCAGCGCTAACCTAACGATACTCAATACTCAATGGACACCAAATAGCCCTCAGGTGATTAATCTCAAAGCTAAGAAGCAAGCGGCGCTTGAGGCATTACTTGCTCGTAGCCAACAGCTATTGGGTAAGCGGATGAATGTTCAACGTTTGGATAATCTCAATTTAGGTTTAGATGCCCAGACAGGTCGAGCAAATCTGGCACAAGTGTTAATCAACCAGAGAGCTCAACAACAGGGACTAACCGGTCAAGTTAACACCTTGGCAGAACAAATTGCTCAGTTAGAGTCTAGACTTCAGACCTTGATTCAGGAGCAGTTAACCCTGACTGAGCTTGAGCGAGAGGTTCAAATTTCCGAAGCTATATTTACGGCGAAGTCAGCTCAATTAAACGTCAATAAATCCGATCATGCTAGTGCTTATCCAACTTTGCAATTGTTAGTAGAGCCGAACTTACCGAAAGAACCTGTTGGTAATACTAAAAAAACGGTGATCCTAGGAGCTGTAGCGCTTTCCCTGTTAATGACAACTGGGTTGGTTATCCTGGCCTGGGAAAAACCAAGTTCTAAGACAGACGCTCCCAAAGATTCCACTAAAGATTCCACTCCGGTACTTCAACCTGAGTCTTAAACCAGTAAATTGAAAAGTAGGAACAATTTGGATCTACCAACAATTACAAAATTGTTGGAAACTACCAAAAGATCCGGGAACGTGAGAGTCCCCCTTTTCTAAAGGGGGGATGAAACGGACGCGACGGGGTTTACCCCGATGTATCCATTCCAATAAGTTATAATCTAAAGAAGGAGGTGATAGTGACGTGTACAAAACAATTCCATTAAAAGCCAACTTTTCAGATGAAGAAAATGCTTTTTGGCTATTTCAGTGCGAACAGGCCAATAGCTTATGGAATTGTGCTACGTATTACTCCAAACAAAAACATTATGGTTGGCTAGAACAGCAGCCCGAAGCATTTACGACTTACTGGAAAGGGGATGATCTAAGATACGGCTGGAAAACTTACAAGTGTAGCGTTAAATACGCAGAATTGTGCAAAAGTCTTAAAGATAGCTCTCACTACAAAGCAATGGCTGCTCAGTCCGCACAGCAAACCCTCAAATCTGTAGCCGAATCAATTACTAGTTATAACCAGCTAGTTAGTCTTTACTATAAAGGTCAGGTAAATAGACCAAGGCTCCTCAGATACCGCCAGAAAGGGGGACTGGCTGCTGTTACTTTTCCTCGGCAAGCGCTGACTTATAAGAATGGCTTATTTTACCCGTCAATCAGTAAAGAGAGCAAACCAGAATTACTTACGGAGATTACACTCTCGCCGCCCGGGTTTATAGATCCAGATTGGGTTAAAGAGGTAACTGTTCGCCCGTACCTAGGACAATTATGGATTGACTGGGTTATTGATGATGAGAAGCAGTTGATCGAAAATAATCCTAACCTAGACTATTCCCAAGCGTGGAGTTTTGACCACGGTGGTGATAACTGGCTAACTGGTGTCTCAACCCAAGGAAAAAGCCTAATCATTGATGGCCGCAAACTCAAATCAATGAATCAAGGTTATGCCAGATTAGTCGCGAAGTATAAAACCGGTAAACCTGAGTTTTACTGGGATGCGAACCTAGCACGAGTGCAAAGAAAACGAAACAATCAGATCAGGGATGCGATAAATAAAGCAGCTAGGTTTATAATCAATCGCTGCCTAAGTGACCGCATTGGAAATTTAATTATCGGGTGGAACGAACGTCAAAAAGATTCTTTAAATATGGGGCGACTAGGAAATCAAAACTTTGTAGTCATCCCCACTAAAAGGTTAATCGAAAGACTGAAACAACTTTGTTCCGAATATGGTATCAAGCTAACAATTACTGAAGAGTCGTACACCAGTAAGGCGTCTTTTCTGGATGATGACCCATTACCAAAACACGGTGAAAAACCCAGTGGATGGAAAGCATCAGGTAGAAGGATGAGGCGCGGGCTGTACAAAACTTCTTTTGGACACCTGATCAATGCCGATTGTAACGGTGCCGCAAACATAGCGAAAAAAGTAGCCACACAGTTAGGTATCGACCTGACCAAGGTGGGTAGGGGAGCTTTGACACTCCCACATCGACATGATCTTTTTAAATCTCTTTCTAGATCATATCGAACAAGCTGTGAAGTGGCAGGGCGAGGGATTCCTCGCCCTGCCACTTCACAACCTTGTAGAATCCTCCGTGCTTCAGCCGGGGGAGATGTCAATAGCATGAACAATCCAATTGGGAAAAACTCCAACTCTGCTACCTTAATCAGGTCTAGGCAGTAAGTAATAGTAATGAACCTATCCAACCGTATAATCAAAGGGTGGAAATCTCCCACGCTGCGAGTGATGTCTCTGACATTCTTCGGTATGCTACTGGCGTGGGTTGCAGACATTTTGATGGCGGCGAAACTGGGGACTAGTCAAACCACAGATGCCTTGATTGTTGCCCTGAGCTTACCGCGACTAATTGATACCGTGAGCCGGGAGGGAACCAGACAAAGCTTGGTTCCAATGTTTATGGAGCGCCGAGATGCTCTGAGTCTCAGGGAATATCATCGCTTGGTCAGTGGCATTGTAAACTTAGCTTTAGTACTCGGCATTAGTCTAACTATTCTGTTGGAAATTCTAGCGCCATTGATAATAACTGGGTTAGCCCCAGGATTTTCCCCAGAGGGTAGAGCACAAGCAACGTTTTTATTTCGGGTCTGTGCGCCAATGGTTTTGTTTGCTCCTGGGATTGCGGTCTTTAGTGTGATCCTCAACAGCCAAAGGCGCTTTAGTGCGGTAGCTCTGCGGAATGCGATCGCACCAGGTTTCGTAGTGGCTGCTATTGGGTTGGCATGGCAACAGTCTAGTATTGCTCTGTGGATAGCGATCGCTTATACCTTGGGATTTGCTGGATTCTTTGTGCTGGTATTCCTAGATGCTTTTAAAGCGGGACACCAACATCAATGGTTGGCCTGGGCTGGCAAAGATGACCTACTGCGTCTGTGGCAAGCAGGTTCTTTGCCCACTATCGGTTTTGTTATTAAGCTCGCATCTAATCTAGTCAAGAGTCAGATGCTGCCTTCCTTAGTAGCAGTTGGTGGGGTCTCCACATTCTACTTTGCAATTCGGATCGTCTCCGCTGCTCAAACGATTATTGGTGTCAGTATTGCTACCACCAGCTTGCCCGCCATGACAGAGCATGACTTAGCTGGGCATAAATCCCAAGCGGGATTTATGC
>NZ_JAAHHS010000085.1 GCF_010692395.1 Moorena sp. SIO3H5 | reverse complement strand
CCGTCAGCCGTCCCTACCATGAATCCATGACTTCCGTCACAGAGTATAGTTCCTAAAAGAGCTTGAAGGCGCACCCGTGGCCTTTTGGCCAAGGTTTAATAAGCTGTAACCTGTAACCAATAACCAATAACCTGTAACCAATAACCAATAACCTGTAACCAATAACCAATAACCTGTAACCAATAACAAGATTGCGATTGACCTACGGTCACGCTACGCGAACGCTTCATCGCGTAGCGTGGCCTTTGGCCTCAGCTTCCGCTAAAAGCGATTAGCCCGAAGGGCGTTGGCTAGCGATCGCGTTTGCTAAAATTCTGCTAAAATCTTTCACTAAAGGTAAATTAAGCCTATCACCATTACCCATTCAAATCTCTCGGGAACCGCAAAGCACCTCAAGTAGTGTGGCCTTTTGGGCATCGCTGCTACTTAATCGCTGATTAGCCAACAGTTACGGCTAGCATCTACCCCTAACAGCTACCGCTAGCATCTACCAAAAACATCCTGATACCAGGGAATTTCTACCGTAAGTACTACCGTATGCCATTTAACTGTGACATGCTCCCTCTTAAGAGGAAAATCATCAGGAAAAAACTACCCTCTTAATGGCCTCGTCATACCAAAATTCCCTGATGACCTGCCAGTATGATCTGCTGTCTTAATCCCGATTGCGAGAATCCCATTAATCCGGATGATCACCAGTTTTGCCAAAGCTGTGGTAACAAACTAGTACTCCTGAAAAACCGCTATCGTCCGATTCGACCGATCGGAGATGGGGGATTTTCCAAAACCTATTTGGCAGAAGATAGGGACAAATTGGATGAACAGTGTGTGATTAAGCAGCTAGCCCCCCAAATTGAGGGAACAAAGGCACTGAAGAAGGCACGTGAATTATTTGACCAAGAGGCAAAACAATTGCAAAGGCTGGGACAACATCCCCAAATTCCTACTTTGCTAGCTTACTTTGAAGAAGATCAGCGCTTATATTTGCTCCAAGAGTATATCGAGGGGAAAACCTTAGAGCAAGAGTTGGCAGAAGCAGGACCGTTCAATGAAGACAAGATTAAGGATGTTTTATTTGAACTGCTAACTATTCTCAAGTTTGTCCATCAACAGAAGGTGATTCACCGAGATATTAAACCAGGTAATATCATTCGCCGTCCGACTTCGGGTCAAGGAGCCGAAAAAAAGAGTGAGCTAGTACTAATCGATTTTGGGATAGCCAAGCAATTGAGGGCTACGGTCATCGCTAATATCACTGGCACCACTATCGGTTCCTTTGGCTATGTGCCTATGGAACAAATGGAGGGAGGTAAAGCCTATGCTGCTAGTGATTTATACAGTTTGGGCACGACCTGCTTTCATTTGCTGACTAATGTTCATCCTTGGGATTTGTGGAAGAAACAAGGCTATCGCTGGGTAAATAGTTGGCGAAAGCATTTAAAGCAACCGGTGAGTGAGCAATTGTGGTGGATAATGGATCGGCTGCTTCCAGAAAGCTATCAGCACCGTTATCAGTCTGTAGACCAAGTCTTGGAGGTGTTAGAGTTTAAGTCTGCCACCCCTGCTAATCCTTCTCAATCTACCTCTAAGTATCACGAGTCCTTTCTTAATTTTTTAACGTCATTAAAACAAAATGATAAGTTAAAAAAACAAGTCATGATGGGAGGAGTTTCTTTATTTTCTCTAGGGTTAATTACTCAAGGATATGGATATTTTAGGTATCAAACATTTCCGTCTAATCTAAGTTTTTTGATTGCTGGTTTACCCAGCAGTACATACCTCAAAAATACTCTCAATGGACACACTAACTCAGTGCGTTCTATTGCTGTTAGTCCTGATAGTCAATATTTGGTAAGTGGTAGTAATGATCATACTGTAAAAATTTGGAATTTGCCGAAAGCTGAGCTAGTTAGAACCCTGAATGGCCATGATGGTAATGTTTATTCCGTTGCTATTACTCCTGATGGAGAAACTATTGCTAGTGGTGGCGATGACAATACTATCAAGATTTGGAATTTGAAAACGGGTGAGCTAAAAAATAATCTTACTGGTCATCAGGGGTTTATTAGTTCTGTTGCGATTAGTTCCGATGGAAAAACGTTAGTAAGTGGAAGTTATGACCACACTATCAAAGTTTGGGATTTACCTACTGGTAAGCTGAAACAAACCTTAACGGGGGAAACGAATTGGGTTAGTTCGGTGGTGATTAGCCCTGATGGCAAAACCTTAGTTAGTGGCAATGGGGGCAATACGATCAGAATTTGGGATTTGGATACAGGTGATCTAAAAAAGACCATGACTGGTCATAAAGATTCCGTTGTTTCTCTAATCATTAGTCCTGATGGTAACACATTATTTAGTAGTAGTCTAGACCGTAATATTAAAATTTGGGATTTGACAATTGGTGAATTAAAAAACACCTTGACAGGACATATATACTATGTTCATTCTCTGGCGATTAGCCCGGATGGTAAAACCTTGGTTAGTGGTAGTGCAAATAATACCATTAAGGTTTGGAATTTAGAAACGGGTGAGTTAAAAAATACTCTCACTGGTCATACAAACTGGGTGAGCTCTCTGGCGATTAGTCCCGATGGTAAAACCTTAGTCAGTGGCAGTAGAGATGATAGTATTAAACTTTGGAAGTTGCCTTAAATTATGACAGTCAACTGGTGTTAATTTAAAGTTTTAGGTTATGATAATAAGGGAGTAGGGAGTAGGGAGCAGGGAGCAGGGAGTAGGGAGCAGGGAGTAGGGAGTAGGGAGCAGGGGGAGAGGGTTTGATTTTTTTATAAGTAAATAATATTTAATTTAAATCCACAACAGCTGAAAGGAGAAACTGTAAAATTTAAACTGTAAACTGTAAAGTGTAAACCGTCAACACAATTTAAATGCATACCTGGCACTGGGACACTTGGAACAATTTGCCGTATTTAAGGAGTAGCCTATTGAAGCAATGGAATCACGGCTTCTTCACCTCAGCATTTTCTCCCCGTTCTCCGGAAGAAATGGTCGATGTACTCCAGCCTGATGCCCAGGTGTATCGTGTTAAACAGGTTCACGGCAATACAGTACTGACTCCTGGGGAAATTGAAAGTACCCAAAACGGTGAGCCAGACTCTAATAAACCACCGGCTGATGGTATTATAAGTGAGGAAGCTAACCAAGCTGTGTGGGTTTGTACGGCAGATTGTACGCCCTTACTAATTGGGGATATGGAAACGGGACAGGTATCAGCAGTTCATGCGGGTTGGCGGGGTACTGCTCAACGGATTGTTCCTAATGCGATCGCACGATTGCTAAACAATGGTAGCCGTAAAGAAAATTTACGCATTGCTCTCGGTCCAGCAATTACAGGGGAATGCTATCAGGTATCGGAAACCGTGGCGGCTGAAGTGGGAGCTAGTATTGTATCTACTGATCAAGGGGATAGCACTGAATCAATTCTGGGGGTGTTGCAGCAGCTAGATGACTCCCCGATATTAGATGACCCGAAACCCGGACGAGTACGCTTGGATGTGCGGCGAGTGAATGTCTTACAGTTGGAACAATTGGGTATTGATTCAGAACAAATTGCGATCGCACCCCACTGCACTTACTCGGAACCAGAGCGTTTCTTTTCCTATCGCCGTAATCCACTTAAGAAAGTTCAGTGGTCTGGTATTATTAGCTATTGAAGCTAGGCCAAAGCCTGGCAACGGAACCGGTACGACAATAGCAAAGAAACGTCCTTGAATCCATGCCACGCACCCCTAGATTAACGTTTGACCGGGGAACTCTGATTTTGCATCCACCACCGAGGGGCAACGCTTGGGTGGAGTATGCGACTTGGGATGATCGGGTAGAGAAGTTTCGGATTAGAGGAATTCACTATCGTCCTCTGGTAGAAAGCTTACTCAAAGACAAGGTTGATTTTATTGATGATGCTAGGGAATTTGTGCCTCTGGAACTAGTATCTAGTTTTGAGATGGAACCTTATCCCCATCAACGGGAAGCTCTGTTGGCATGGAAGCGAGCCGGTCGTCAAGGGGTAGTGGTGCTACCAACGGGAGCAGGTAAGACTTATCTGGCTCAGTTGGCAATGCAAGACACTCCTCGTAGTACCATAGTTGTGGTACCAACCCTAGATTTAATGCACCAGTGGTATGCTCAACTCGAAGCAGCCTTTCCAGATGTGGAGGTGGGAGTGTTGGGGGGTGGTTCTCGCGATCGCACGCCTATCCTGATCGCCACCTATGATAGTGCCACTATTCATGCAGAAACCTTAGGGAATCTCTACGCTTTGGTGATTTTTGATGAGTGTCATCACTTACCTACGGATTTTTATAAGGTGATTGCGGAATATGCGATCGCACCCTATCGGTTAGGACTGACAGCAACCCCAGACCGCTCCGATGGCCGTCATTGGGACCTTAATGGTTTGATAGGACCAGAGGTTTATCGGAAAAGCCCTGATGAATTGGCGGGTTTGGCCCTAGCTGACCATAAGGTAATTCAGATTAAGGTCAAGCTGTCCCAAAAAGAACGCGATCGCTATAATTCTTGCATGGCGTTGCGCAATGATTTTTTGCGGAGCTCCAACATTCATCTCGGCAGTATTAAAGGTTGGCAGCAGTTTGTGATGGCAAGTGCGCGATCGCAAAGCGGACGCCGTGCCATGTTAGCTCACCGGGAAGCCAAGGAAATTGCCTTAGGTACCGATGGGAAATTAAGGATTTTGCTAGATTTACTGGCTCAGCATTACCCAGAAAAGATGTTAATTTTTACCAATGGTAATGCTACACTTTATCGCATTTCTCAAGAGTTATTAATTCCCGCAATTACTCATCAAACCCCAGTCAAAGAGCGTCATGATATATTGAAGCGATTTCGGGAGGGAGAGTATCGCTGTTTAGCAGCATCCCATGTCTTGAATGAGGGAGTTGATGTACCCGATGCGCGAGTAGCGATTATCTTATCAGGCACCGGTTCATCTAGGGAGTATATCCAGCGCTTGGGTCGGGTATTGCGTAAAGGTAAAGATGGGGAGAAGGTAGCGTTATTGTATGAAGTGGTAGCCGAGGATACCTCTGAAGAACGAACCTCTTGGCGTCGCCATGGTGGTGGTAGCAAAAATGAACCGCGAAGGCGCAAACAGCCGGAAGGTGCCAAGACCGGTAAGCAATTGGAGTTATTGCCAGACAAGGGTTATCAGGTCAAGCCTAGGAGTAGCCCCAGGGCGGCTGAGTCTAAGGGCAAGTGGGGAGAAGAGGATGATGAGTTTTAGTATTTCTCAAAATGTGATCTGGTGATGGGGTGCTAGGTATCAATGCAACTTGGTACCAACACCCCTCTCACCAGGTATCCCATCACTAGCTTTCCCCTACACCCAGAAAGCCAGTAAAGCCAACAATCCTACTTGTCACCCGGTTAGATAAAGTCCGTTGGCGACTAGACTGAGATAAAGTCAGCAGACGTTAGTAAACCACTAGAATCGACATAAGCAATAATCTCTGCACCTAAGCTAATGCGAGTGCCATTGGTAATAGAAACACCAGATATTGTATCTGTGAATGAGCTTAAGGTGTAATTGGACAATGACCCGGAAATCTGGATCTTGTCAGAGTCAGTTTCGCCAGCGAAGCTAAATCTGTCGAAATTGTCAATGACAGCGTAATCTAGACCAGCACCGTTGTAATAGATCGAGCTACTGGTGCCTAGGATAATCAGATCCCTGGCACCAAAATCACCAGGATCAAGGATATCAATTTCACCAGCACCGTCCAGAATACTGTTAGTACCGTTCAGGGTATCCGAGCCCAAACCTCCAACTAGGGTATCGTTACCACCTCCGCCAGTGAGGCTGTCATTGCCAGAACCACCATAAAGGGTGTCCTTGCCAGAGCCACCAAACATCCGGTCACTGCCTGTACCTCCAGAGAGGAAGTCGTTGCCAGAGCCACCATAAAGGGTGTCCTTGCCAGAGCCACCATAAAGGGTGTCCTTGCCAGAGCCACCATAAAGGGTGTCCTTGCCAGAGCCACCACTGAGGTAATCATTACCACCTTTACCGGAAAGACTGTCGTTACCATCATTACCGTATATTTTGTCGTTCTTCGGGCCACCAATCAGGGTATCGTTGCCACCATTACCGGACATTGTCCAAGACTTCCATTTCTTGAATGGCCAAAAACCTTCTTTGTGTGCTTTTTTGTCGTTGTCTAAGTCGTTACCGGTGTAAGTTCCCATGTCATTTATTCCCTATCGATTGCAATTGTTTGAAAAGTTGTGGATTGTTCTGTTCGGAAAGATGCCCCCTATTTGTCTGAATTACATCTTGAAAAGTTTTTCAATAAATACTAATTATTAATAGTGGGACTTAAGAAACCCAGTTTATGGGTAAGTCAATGGTAATTTTGATCAACCTGATGTTGACCGTTACAGATTTACAAAAAATTACAAAAACGCCTCTGTTAGTAGCGTAAAAAACCTGATTAGTTAACGCTACTACATCGTGATTTTATTGATTTTTGATTGATTAACAGGTCAGTTCATCTAACCATCAAGTAGATCAAGTCAATTCCTTAGACTCAATAGACCCCTTGATTAATGGAGCACCATGAACTGATATATCCGAGACAGATAGTTTGAACCTTGATATAAGTAATTAGCGCTTCAATTAAGTATTGCTATTGATGGCTTACTTAGATCCAATTGGATTATATATCTAACTCGGATACAAATTATAACGTTTACAAAATACTCACTAATTTTTTAACTACATAAAGCTTTGATAAAGATTATAGAAAATTATGCATAAAAGTTCTCAATTCGGTCCAATGGGAGCCAGAAAAGTAAGCAGTTGGAGTTCCAGAGGTGATCACGTTAACAATAGAAATAACCCCCGGCTGAGTCCAAGGGGCAGTGGGGATATAAGGATGATCAGTTTTGAGTGTGATGATCAGCTGATCATGGAGTATTGTCGGGATGGGTAGTTATTCTTGTTTGACAATATTCCTGGAACAATATTGCTTTAAATTGCTATAACCTGTATAATTCATCTTAGGACTTACTAAGCCTACTAAACGTCGTAAGTCCTAGAATAGTATATTCCTCAAAAATTGTTTAATAACGACCTCAGTGCGCACCTTGTCAAGCCAGTGGAAACTAGGGATCCCTTAAAATAGGGGGGGCGATACGCCAGTCACTGATCTGACTTCCCATCAGGCCATATGACCATCTGACTAAACTCTTAGCTCCCTAGTTTACTGCTATAAACAGGCTGCTCTATACAACTAGACCGATTGCTGAGCCATAAAGGATGTTAGTAGCACCAGAATTGATAATACTTCCGAGGTCTTCACCAGGAACTCCTATGGCTAAGTCATCGTAGCCATCCCCATTGAAGTCCTGCACCGCCAAGCTAGATCCAAAGTTATCGTACTCCTCAGCTATATCGTTAACGCCAAAACTATCTTGGCTCCAGAACTGGTTGCCAGTAGTAGTCAAGCCAAAGACAGAACCGTAGATAATGTTTACAGCCCCAGCATCAGTGATTGAATTGATATCTTCATTGGGACTTCCCACTGCTAAATCATCGTAACCGTCGTTATTGAAGTCGCCCACAGCTAAGGTAGTTCCGAAGCGGTCAAATGCTTCAGGGTTGCTGTTAATCAGATCGTCTTGAGTCCAAAGTTGGCTACCAGTGGTAGTCAAGCCTGTTACAGAACCATAAAGGGTATTAACTTTACCTCCATCAGTTACGTTGCCATTTGACAAATCTTCATAAGCAGCACCGATAGCCAGGTCATCATAGCCATCCCCGTCGAAATCTCCGGCAGCTAAACTGCTACCAAAGCGGTCACCTGCTTCATCACCCCCTTGAGGAAAGGCAGTCTGGGTGAAGAATTTGTTACCAGTGCTGGTCAGACCGAAGAAAGAACCATTGATAACGTTAACTATGCCAGTATCTATAATCGATCCCAAATCCTCGTCAGGCGTGCCTATAGCTAAGTCATCGTAACCATCACCATTAAAGTCCCCTGAGGTTAGGGTTTCTCCAAAGCGATCGAAAGCTTCATTAGAACTACCACTAAGATTGTTTTGCTCCCACAATTGGCTACCAAAGCTAGTTAAACCTGTTGAAGATCCTTGCAGGACATTGACTTTACCTACATCAGTGTTCCCATCAAGATCTTCATAAGGAGCACCGATAGCCAGGTCATCATAGCCATCCCCGTCGAAATCTCCGGCAGCTAAACTGCTACCAAAGCGGTCACCTGCTTCATCACCTCCTTGAGGAAAGGCCGTCTGGGTGAAGAATTTGTTACCAGTGCTGGTCAGACCGAAGAAAGAACCATTGATAATGTTAACTATGCCACTATTTGTAGTAGATCCTAAATCTTCGTAAGGCGTGCCTACAGCTAAGTCATCGTAACCATCCCCATTAAAGTCCCCTGAGATCAGGGTCTCTCCGAAGCGATCGAAAGCTTCAGTTGAACTGCCAGCAAGATTGTCCTGGTTCCACAATTGGCTACCAAAGCTAGTTAAGCCTGTTGAAGATCCTCGGAGGACATTGACTTTACCTCTGTTGGTTTCCCCACCAACATCTTCGTTGGGTGTACCTATAGCCAAGTCGCCCCGACCATCACCATTGAAATCTCCTCCAGTTAAGCTAGTACCGAAGCGGTCAAAGGCTTCATTGCCTCCGAAAGGAAATACGGATTGAGTCCAGAATTGATTGTTGGGAATACTCATAATATCACTACTCCTTAATGTTTATCTAATTTGTTCAAAGTCAACAAGCTGTTTTTTTTTAGACAATTTTATGACTTACACAACCCTATGATTGGTTTTGTCATTAAGAGTATGCGGTTTTTGCTTGCTCTATATACTCATCTCTAATAATTCAGATTTTTACGCAAAACTTTCCGGATTTTTTAACTATATATAATGAACTGCGAAGTTGCAAACAGCCGGAACAGACCGAGACGCTTAAGCAGTAGGAGTTCCAGGGGTGATAAGGTCAACAATAGGAGTAGCCCCAAGGTAGCTGAGTCCAAGGGGCAGTGCTCATAAGAGGCTGATAAGTTTTGAGTGGAATGATCAGGTGATCATAGAGTATTGTCGGGATGGGTTAGTGATTGCTATATAACAATATTGCTTGAACAATATTGCTTTAATGGATATAAGTTGTATAATTTATCTTAGGACTTACTAAGCCGACTAAAGCTTGTAAGTCCTAATATGGTATATTCCTCAAAAGGTGATCTGGTGATGGGGTGCTAGAGATCAATTGAACTTGGTGTCAACACCCCTTTCCGCAGGTCTTACCCTTTTGTCAAAACCAAACTTCAGTGTTGAAAACCCTCAAAGTTATAGAAAAGGGGTAGTGAAATAGTCAAGTTTCAGTGTGTAGCTGGTATCACCACTGAACTGATAGACTTGGACGAAGTAGTCACCGTAAAGGTCAATATCTGAGATTAATTCTGAGATACTGCCACCACTAGTTGAAGTGCCAATGACTTCGTCACTAATGTCAACCAGACCATTGTTATCAGAATCTTGGATTACTCGCAGATCGGCATCACTACTGAGTCCAGTAAGGCTAATGTTGACCCCCTCGTAAAATCCAACTAAACGGGCAAGGGGTCTCCCGTTATAATCTCCGATTTAACGGGAGGGGAATTGCCCGACAGCGTCTGGAAGTTCTCAACAGATTGGCCTTTGGCCACGCTTGTGGCCAGAGGCCGACCCTGCTTGAGGTGCGAGCGTAAGTGGTACAATAGCAAAGTGATATTAACGTACTGCTACAAAATCAAACCAAGTCCCGAACAGATAGCCATCATGGAAAGGTGGCTTGAACTGTTACGCCGTCATTGGAATTATGCTTTAGGACAACGGCTTGATTGGCTCAATCGGACTCGTTCCCCGATTGATAGATGTAGCTTAATCAGTGAGCCGATCGGTGAGATACCAAAACCGGTTAACTATTACACTCAACAAGCGGCTCTCAAGGAAACTAAGCGACTGTTTCCTGAGTACAAGCAAATCTATGCAGAAACTCAGCAGGTTAACCTACAACGGCTTAACAAAGCATGGGATAGGTGGCGAAAACCGGACGCCAATGGTAACAGAGGCGGTAGACCTCGTTTTAAAAGACCTGGAGAACTCCGATCGCGCAGCGTGACCAAAGGTCAATCATTTGTATTTCCCAGGGTAAACAATTCTAAAGCTGGAGCACACTTAATTGACGGCGTTCTAAAGCTAAGCCGAATTGGTTCAATTCCTGTGGTAATGCATCGACTGTTGCCTGATGGATTTACTCTTAAGCAATGTACAGTCATCAAAAAAGCTGATGGTTGGTATTGCTGCATCTCAATGAAGGATGATACCGTACCTGAAATATTACCCGTAGATGCGGTTAAGTCTGCTGTTGGAATTGATGTTGGCTTAGAGAAGTTTTTGACCACGTCTGACGGTGAAGCAGTACCTATCCCACAGTTTTATAGGAATGCTCAAGACAGACTGGCTAAAGCTCAAAAAGTAATGTCGCGTCGTGTTAAGGGGTCTAATAACTGGAAAAAAGCTAAAAACAAAGTCGCTTTATTGAACCTTTATTTAGCCCGTTGTCGAAAGGAATTTCATTATCAGGTCGCTCACTGGCTGTGCAGCAAGTATGACTTAATTGCTCATGAAAACTTAAACATCAAAGGACTTGCGCGAACTAAGTTAGCGAAATCAATACATGATGCAGCCTGGGGTAAATTTCTGGAAATATTGCAAGCAGTGGCGGTAAAACGCGGTTTGTTAGTCCAGGAAGTTAATCCACGGGGAACAAGTATTGAGTGTTTTAATTGTGGTTCCAGAGTCGAAAAAAGTTTAAGCGAACGAGTTCATTTTTGTTTTAGTTGTGACGTCAAAATTGATTCGGCGAAGCCGACGCTGCGCGAACGCGACTGGAATAGTGGCATCAATATTTTGAATCGTGGATTAATGGCGGTTGGACTGCCGCTCAATGGCTGTGGTAAATCGGCACAGGATGTCGAGGATCAGCAAATATCATTTGTGAATTTGAGAAGCCTACATCATAATCTTTGATTTGATGTAGGAGTAGTCACTCGAAAACTCGTAGGTATCAGTGGTATCTGTGTTACCAACAAAACCACTTCGGCTCTGATCTCCGGACAAGTTACCAAAATCCTGTTCTGTGTGAAGTATGTTGCTAGGATCGGAGGTGGATAAGGCGATATCCTAGGAGACAGAGCCAGAGCTACCTGGACCATAGCGCTCCACCTGGGCAAAGTAGAGACCGGTCACTTGATCCGCAAGGTTAATTGAGTCATCACTATTTCCGAATCTGCTGGAACTGGCAATTTGCTGATCCGCTGAATCAAAAACACCATTGTTATTGCTATCCCGAAATATTCTGAGATCAGCATCGTCTCCAGCACTGATATCAGTTATGGCAATATGGATGTTGCTGGTTCCATTAAGACGGAACTCGAAGACATCTTTGGGGTCATGGGGCGTGACAGAGAAACTATCGAAGTTGACGGGAGTGTTTGTTAAAGTACCAAGGAAAAAATCAGCCATTGTTTTTTTCCTGATCGTAATGTTTTGACTTGAGTTAAAGTAAGTAATTATTCTTTATGACTTACACAACCCTATGATTGGTTTTTTTGATTAAGAGTATGCAGTTTTTTATTGCTCTATATACTTATCTCTAATAATTCAGATTTTTACGCAAAATTATCTGAAAAATTTTAAAACTTCGACTGTCTCTGGGCTTGAGCTATATTTGAAACGTGTTCACACCCATAGATATTTAGAGCCAACTCAGGAGCAACGGTCAAGAGTTAAGTTGACTGATGCATTAACTTACTAAATTTTTTTAACCCTAAAGGGTGTATCTCAGGTCTATATTGTAAAAGTCAGATGCACCATCAACACACCTCACTCTCGTAATCTTTGGATACTAGATTCAGAAGTACGTAAGGTAGGTTTTATATAAAGTTATGTAAGGGATTTCATAAAATTTGGAAATTACCCTGATAACTACTTGGACAAAGATTCCTGATCAATGGTCATGAGCAATTTAATTCGACACATGGTGATTAAAATACAACAATTTAATGGGTCAAATCAACAGCGGAACCAGGCTTTGGCAGAACTGGTTGAGCAAATTTTACGTACCCGTAAAGTGTGTCGCCCACGGCCAGGTCACCCTCTATCTGGCATCTATCTAGAGATCTATCAGACTGTACAGCAGCAGCTCAACCATCAACTCGACGATGATATTGACAGCCGATATCTAGAAATGACTTCTGATCAGGAGTGGACTTCTTGGCGAGATAGTGTTTTTAAAAAGGTACTCGACGAGGATCGTCTTCAGCAGCTAGCCCTAGAAGCACAACGACACGAACTCAATACCCCAGAGCGATTTTATGCCTTAACGGAATTGCTCAATGCCATTAAGCTTTCTGGTAAGCTTTACCATCGAGGCCAATTTTCCCCTGATGTCTATGATGATGCTGTGAATCGGACATTGTATTATGTCTATCAAAACCTCAATCACTACAATCGAGAAAAAGGAAAATTTCTAAACTGGGTCAATTATCGCCTCAATAAGATGCTACAAAAAGCTCAACAAGACCTCACTGACCCATTTATCCAAGCTCAATCTGGCAAAATTGTTAGAATCAAATATAAGTTCAGCGCTCTGATTAAAAGTACCAAACTAGATTCTGTGATTGTTTGGATAACACTGACCATCAAAAGTTTAATTACAAACAAGACCGATGCCAGTAACGTTACTAAAATTCTGATGGTCTTATTTTTGTTGTGCCAGTTAATCGCAAAAGACCGGACAAAAGCAGATTCATTAGTGTTTGAGATGGCTAAAGCCTCTCTGCCTTTATCCGCAAACTTGTCTGAGCTCACTGGGGAATCACTCACCATAGAGACTGTGGCACAACCAGAAACAGAACTGACCTTATATGACCAGGTCAGACACTATTTTAAAGAAGACCCGGAAAATTTATTGCAGAAACATATCAAAAACCATCCTTCAGCTACCTTGCAAGTGATAGGGTTAGCCTACCTCGACGGAAAAAAATGGCAAGAGATATCGGACTCTTTAGACATTAAAATTTCATCCCTGAATAACTTCTTTCAACGTAATCTGAGGAAATTAGCCCCAGAAATCAAGAGATATATAGAAGAAGAGATGGGCTAAAAATGCTATAAACAAATACAGGCTTGTCCCAATCGCTCCTGAATCTGCTCCATACATAAACCTACATATAGCGTTTGTATTTTATAGGTTAACATACTCCCAAAGACCAAGAGGCAAGAGGCAAGAGGCAAGAGGCAAGAGGCAAGAGTTAATCAACTAGGGATGCATCGCTTTTTCCAATTCCTACACGAAACGCTATCACCTTTAGGGGTTAGAGGGAATTATTACAGTATCTATATTATACTAACGATAGAGTTGATAATTTATTGGTAAGGCTAAACTAGAGGGATTGCTAAATCACACCAGCCTGTAAAATTATGGTTAGACTACCAGAAGCAGCCCATCAGCTAGCAGAAAAGCGTTGCCAACAGCAATCTAATCTGGAAAAAGCCGAACAGGTTTATCTCAATACCTTGGCGGTGTATGCAGTGGATGAGTACTTACAGGGTCTAGGATTTGAAACTGACTTAGAGTCTAGTGATAGCCATAATTCGATCATGCAGACATTCCTAGATGTGGCTGATTTAGTGGTTAAAAATTATGGCAAGCTCGAATGTAAACCAGTCTCACCAGATGCCGAGTTTGTTTACCTCCCAGAAGAAGTTTGGCAAGATAGAATTGGTTATATAGCGGTACAACTAAATGACTCCTTGACAGAAGCAAAACTGCTGGGATTTGTGGAAAATGTGGCAACTAATGAGTTACCGTTAAGGAAGTTGCAGCCGATGGCAGATTTTCCAGGATACCTTCAGGATTTACCAATAACATCAACCGATAGTCGAGAGCTTGCATGTTGAAGGTGGAAGGTTATTTGTCAGAATGCAGAATGTGGAATTAAGAATGCAGAATGTGGAATGCAGAATGTGGAATGTGGAATGTGGAATGTGGAATGTGGAATGTGGAATGTGGAATGTGGAATGTGGAATGTAGAATGTAGAATGCAGAATGTAGAATGTAGAATGCAGAATGCAGAATTATAAATTCTACATTATTAATTATTAATTATTAATTATTAATTATTAATTTGGCACTGCTCCCTGCTCCCTAAAAACCAGAAATTTTTACCTCACAAGTCTTATAATTGCTATAATCTTGGCCATTGAGGTGATTGATTTAACTTCGAAATTCAGCTAAATGTGCTCAGGGTGCTTAATACCGTTTCAGGAATGTTAAAAATCAAAATCATAGCGAGCGCTACGCCTAGGGAATAGGGAACAGGAGCATGTCAATTTTGTTAATCCCTGATTTAGATCCCCCATTATCCCCCTTAATAAGGGGGACTTTTGAATCTAATTCCCCCCTTTTTCAAGGGGGGCTAGGGGGGATCTATTTACCTGATTACAAAGGTGACATGCTCCCACAGGGAACAGGGAATAGAGAACAGATAATAGGTAATTAAAAAGCGTTTACATTATTTTTAAATCAATTTAATTTTCACCTATCAAAGTAAAAAACGATAATAATTTATGTTACAGTATTGGTAGGCTGATTTTAGGGAATTGGTATAAAACCAGAGCATCCCAAAGTTCTATTTCTTACTAAGAACTAAAAACTCACAACTATTTTGTTCAGAAAAATTATTCACCTATAAATTAGGATTACTAGGTAGATTATGCTCCTAGTTTAGGGAATACTATGATCGCAATCAGCACAGGATGTAATCATGACGTCTACCATTAAGTCGTACAGTGAACCCTTAACCTTTAGAGTTCCCCTAGCTTTAGCAGCACATCGCAGAGCAAAGGAATTTCAACAGGACCAAGCTAATCTAACTAAAGCGAAACAGGTTTATTTCAATACTCTGGCAGTGTATGCAGTTAACTTTTACTTGCGGTGTATGGGATTTGAGACAAACTTAGAGGAAAGCGACAGTTGGAACCCAGTGATGCAAACCCTGATGGATGTTGCGGATCTGACTGTGAAAAATCATGGTAAGTTGGAGTGTAGACTTGTTTTACCTGAGGCTAAGTGTGTCAAAGTTCCAGCAGCAGTCTGGCAGGGACGAATTGGTTATGTGGCGGTGGAGCTTGATCAAGCATTGGAAGAGGCAACTCTGCTAGGATTTGCTGATACAGTGCTAACAGAAGAATTACCCCTCAACCAATTGCGAACCCTGAAAGAGTTACCGCCACACATTAGAGCGTATCGGCAATCTCCCCAATCCCAGGTAGGGGCAAAGCAGTGGAGCCATAGTCATGCTCTCAAACCCAAGGTCTTGTGTCCTGATGCTTCACCTTCCAACACTATGCAAACACACCTTACCCAACAACAGCAACCACAAAGTCAGACACCAGTAGTGCGATTAAGGCAGTGGTTAGAGAATAGTTTTGAGGCAGATTGGAAGACTGTGGAAACTATCTTACCGCCAGCACCGGAGCCAATGCTGGATTTCAGAAGTTTCCCCTTTGACCAACCTAGTAAAGGATTGCATACTACCGTGGGAGTAAAACGAGGTAAGCTACTCGGTTCGGAAATCGCTTGGGGTGCCGAGAAGGTGGCTTTATTTGTGGAGCTACATCCAACGGATTCACCCAAAATAAATATATTCATTGAACTTTATCCTGCTGGTGCTGCAGACCGTCTTCCCCAGAATCTACAGATTATGGTGCTGGATCACGAGGGAATTGCGGTGATTCAAACCCAAGCTAGACAGACGGAAAATATTAAGTTGCAAGTAAGTGGCGAACCGGGAGAACGTTTTAGCATTAAGTTAGTTTTGAATGATGTCAGTATTACAGAAAATTTTTTAATATAAAGTCAGGGGGAATGGGTAAGATTGCAATCGATTCATAATACCTAATAACTAATTACCAACTGACCAATTCATCGAAGAATTAATAGTGAATACAGACAGAACAAGAACGCCAACGGGCAGAGCAAGCAGAGGAAGCTTTAGAGGAAGCTCAAAAAACCTTGGCCCAAGAAAGAAGTCGTATGAAAGCATTACTGGAGCAATTAAAAGCTAAAGGGATAGATCCAAAAGATTTGGATCTGTGCTGATCCTTATAGAAACTTTTGCAGTTGCTTCAGCAGAGACTCGGTCTGCTCAATCCCTTCGTTATCCCGTTGACTCTGGTAAAGTTCTAGGGCTTTTTCGATAGCAGTGAGAGCTTCGGTGACGCGAGAACGTTTTTTTAAGGCTATTCCTAGGTTATAGTGAGCTTGGGCATTTTCCGGAGCCAGTTCAATTAAACGTCTATAGGTTACTACTGCTGGTACGTATTGTTCTTGGGCTAGAAGAATTTTCCCGATGTACTCCTGTGCTTGTACTAAATCAGGTTGGGCAGAAACTGCTCGACGAAATGCTTTGAGGGCATTGGATAAATTCCCTCTTGATTCGAGAATTTGACCGATCTGGAGGTGAATGTCAGGATTACGAGGGGCTAATTTCACCGCTTTTTCAAAAGCCGCCAGTCCAGCCCTCTCATCTCCATGAATCAACCAAGCTGTGCCCAAATTTAGTTGGATACGGGTTTCGTTCGGAGCAATTTCCGCTGCTTTTTGGAACACTTTAATGGCTTCTTCAGCATTTTCCTGCTCTAACCAAGCTGCACCGATTAACTGGTATACTGTTAGATTGTCTGGCTCAAGTTCGAGAATTTGTTCATAGGTTTTTATCGCGCCTTGATACTCCTGTTGACGTAGCAGGGTAATGGCCAAACCAAAATAGGCGTTAATATTCTCCCGGTTCAGTCTAGTGGCACGACGATAGGCCGTAGCAGCACCAGCATTGTCCCCAGCATTGGCGAGACTGTAACCCAGTGCGTAATGGAAATTAGCATTTTCTGGCTCTAGTGCGATCGCTTTTTTGTAAGCGGCGGCGGCTTCTTGGAATTTGCCCAGACTTGCCTGTAAGTAGCCGATCCCAGAAAAAATCTTAGGGTTTCTATGTTCCAGCTTAGCTGCTTCTTCATAAACCGCAACCGCTTCCTCATAGTCACCCGCATCTACAAACTCTCGTGCTTGATGGAGAAGGTCATTGAGCTGTTGATTATACTGCTGTCGGCTAGATACCAGAGTTGGCATTGCTTCAGCAATTTCTGGCAGGGGGGTTGCCACTACGGAAAAAAATAAGCTAAGAAGGAGGAACAAAGTTTGCTGTAGCAAAGTCAATGTTTTCATGCTCATCAGGGTCGTGTACTTTTGGGATGGTTCACTTACTGATGAGTTTTACCATGAACACCCCCTATTCGGGAAGGGTTAGCCGGTATAAATTTTGGTTAACTTCTGTTAAGCTACGCGGTTGCTTCTGGTCAACCTATGATAATAACCCTTCTGGTCTAGACCGGAAGGGTTAGTGTTGTTGGAGGATGTCAAGGTTAAATTTTCATAACTTAACAATCCTCTTTTAGATATATATAGTAGATGTCTTTTTTATGACCCACCTATAGGGCTATAGGTGGGCTTTTTGAGTTTCATGGAAAGTTGAACCAGGGATGGCAAGCCTGATCCATAACGAATATTAAGACTGCAAAGCACCACTTTGAACCATCATCAGGATGAAAATACCAACACTGGCTACCACCAAAACAAGACCTAAAGCCACTGATTGACCCAAATGGTTGGGAGTTTGAGAAGTCTTCATGTCTGTTGTCCTTTCTTAAAGTTATGTATGCCGATAATGAACGATAACAAACTTTTGACAAGGTTGATAAGAAAAAGCAAAGTCTCTTAACGTAACTTTACTTAAGTTAATATTGGCTAAAGTGTGATCTACTTTGCTTTTTAGGGATCTCTTTACTGGTTAACGTGACTATTGAATTTGCAGACGCGCCCTAGTTATTCTCTCCAGCTCCTTTTGATAGAAGAACTCTTTTTCGCCGAACGCTGGGGCTAGCTCACCAAACCAGGTGGCTTGAGGGTCATAGCAGGCAAAGAAGGGCACCTTGCACCAATTAGGATCCCGCCCCCGAATAAACGAGAGAACAAATACCTTTTCGCCCATCATGTGGGCAACTCCACTGATAAGTACTTTACCTGGCAATGCTGACATTACAGGTCCTCGCACAGTTTGACTCAGACCGGACACTCCTTTAATTGCATCCCGGAAAATTTCCCAAGTACGTACTAGGGGTATTCCAAAGTAGTGTTTTGGTCCTGTGTCTCGCTCAACAAACATATAGTACGGAATGCACCCTAGTCGCACCTGCATCTGCCACATTCTTCTCCAGACTCTAGCAGAATCATTTACGTGCTTGAGTAACGGACTTTGTGCACGGAGCTGAGCTCCTGTAGAGCGAATGCGTCGAATCGCCTCCTGAGCAATTGGGGTATCAAGTTCTCGCCAGTGGGTGTAGTGACCCATAACAGCTAAATGTTTCCCACTGTAGACTATTTTTTCAAACAAGCGTAGCACATCATCAGCATCTCGATCGGTAACGTAACGATAGGGCCAGTAGGCAACTGACTTGGTTCCAATGCGAATGGTTTGGATGTGTTCAAATTCTGGGTCTAGCAGTGGTTCAATATATTGAAAAAGCCTCCGGGCACTCATAATCATAGGATCCCCGCCCGTAAGCACAACATCAGTTACCTCTTTGTGCTGGCGGAGGTAGTCTTGGAACCTCCCTGACTCACGAGTAGCAAATTTGTGAGTATTCGTATTTACAAATTGTGCCCACCTAAAACAAAATTGACAATAGGCGTGACAAGCCTGACCAGATGAAGGAAAAATGAGGACGGTATCTGGGTATTTATGTTGGATTCCAGGGATTAGTTCACCATCCAACCTTGGCACGTTATAATCTACTTGTCCTCCAGGATGTGGGTTGAGACGAGAGCGAATGTCATCAGCAGTTCTACGGATAGTTTCTTTCGACCCATTTGTTTTCAGCAACTTAATTAGTCGATTTAAGTCTTCTGGGTTTAACATATCTGAATGAGGGAAGGTCATGCGAAAAATTGGATCATCAGGTATATTGTTCCAATCAATTAGTTGCTCAACAATATAGTTATTTACTCGAAAGGGAAAAACATTACTTACCGCTTTCATTGCCAGGCGTTCATGACTTGGGAGTTTTTGTAGCTGGGGCAAGTTCTCTATATTATTACTACCAATTTTGTTAAAGGGGTTACTGGTTAAGGGGTACATATTTTTCTTGCAAATCTCTAACTCAGGGAACAGAAGTTGTATTTTAGCCTTCAATGGTCATATCAATGGTCATATTTTTGCAAAAGTTATGCAGCACGGTCATGGGGGCAATCCCCATGACCGACTGCATCAAAACAGTGATATGCACCCCTCGTTAGGGTTCTGCAAGTTTTTTTTGTGATACCAAGTTAAATTTATAGTAGTTAAAGTAAAAGTTAAGACATATTTATGCTACCTGAAACGAAGTCCCTTTAAACAAAAAAAATCTGTCCTCAAATATACTTCGGTTGTTATATTGTTCACTAAATACATAGTATTTTAACATAAAAAAACATGAGTAAATATACCGAAAATTTTTGGGTTTTTAAAGCACTTAATGGAATTGTAGACATTAACTTCAATACAGAAAAAAGTATTGAAGAATTTTGCAATTTTGTATTATCGGGACTTAAAAAATCAGGCCACACAGGCTCAAACTTCCGAAATTTCAGGTTGCTCGATACATCGATGAATGATTCTTATACAATTTTGCAATCAACTTTTCGCAAAGCTAATGAGATTAGAGCTCAAAACGAGAATAGTGGAGGAATACAAATACTCTTAGCTGACCCTTACAGTGAGTTTGCACGTAATAGAGCTGAGTCAATTAGTAAGAATCCATTTCAACAGCCGATGTCGCCAATTAAAAAGATGGAGGATGGTTTAGAGCAGATTATTGTATCTATGAGAGACTTGGCTGAAACACAGCAAAGAAGAGCTTTACCCTCATGTATGGAGGGTGTTAAACCAAAACTGGAATTTATTCACAAATACGGTAAGGATTTTGGGTTGAGACTTTTACTCTATTCAGATGTCCCCAGTGGACCAATGTACTTTTTTCAAAACATTTTACTCAAAGGAAGGTTCTGTGTGGGAGAATCTGCAGTTAATCTTCCCTGGATGATGATTATTGATGATCCTAATTGTAGCAAAGATTTTTACAATGTTTTTAGCGACGAGTTTGATCGGATATGGGAGCGTAGTGAAGAAGAAAACTATCAGTATCCAAGAGAAAAAAAATTAAAAGCAGAAGAAACAAGGATTAGAGAATTAGAGCAAGAGATTAGTCGTTTGAATGAAGAATTAAAAATTTTTCGCTCTCAAGCAAATTCTGAGGAAAACCAACCTCAGCTAAAAAACCAGATTACCAGGGGTCTAGGGACTTTGGTGTCCACAGTGGTTGAGGTTATGGATCATGCTCAGCGCTTCTTATTCACTTGGCAGTTATTCGTAATTTTAATAGGTTTATTGGTGGCAGTATTTGTGGGAGTGGGATCTAAGATTGACTTTAATCAGCTTCTACCAAAGCCAACCCCTCCGCAATAATCTATCCCAAGTGAGTCCAGTCTGGAAGCTCAATCACTTCGGTGAAAGTTCAGTCTAGCTAAATGCTTTACCCTCTATTTCGTTAAACCATGTTCCAAAGCATAGCGAACTAACTCAGTACGGCTATTAGTTCCGGTTTTACTAAACAAACGACTAACGTATTTCTCAACATTACGAACGCTAGTCTCTAAACGTCGGGCAATTTCTTTATTCATTAGCCCTTGGGCAACCAAATCTAAAACACTCTGCTCTCTAGCTGTAAAATCAATGCGCAACGGTGGAGGAGTTTGCACAATACCATGCTTCTGGTCTAACATTGCCCGGATTTCAGCCACTTGCTTGGCTATCTTTTCAAGCTCTGTACTACCTACACTATCTTCCGAGTTAGCAGCGCGACGCTCCAAGAGGTTTTGAACAATAGCGACTAATTCATCTGGATCAAAGGGCTTCGGTAGGTAGGCATCACAACCGGCCTGATAACCCTGAATTCGATCTGAGGTCATGCCACGGGCGGTCAGAAAAACTACTGGCAGTGCTTTAAAACGGGGGTCATCTCGAAGCTGCTGTAGGAATTGATACCCATCTACTTTAGGCATCATGATGTCAGAAATTACTAGCTCGGGTGTGTTTTGCTGTAACATCTGCCAAGCATCATTAGCATTGCTGGCAACCTGTACAGTAAAACCAAATTCTGTCAAATACTCTTTGACTGCTTCCCTTACTCCTGGTTCGTCGTCTACCAATAAGAGTTTTGCTGACATCGCTACTTCCTTAACCCCTACTTCGTTTAAGAGTTTTTCTGACATCGGTAGTTCCTTAACCCCTACTACCCTTAGTGTAGCGCAGTATAGCGCAATGTAGCGCACTTTACTGGTGATTAGTGATTTGTGATTAATCGGGAATCGGGAATCGGGAATCGGGAATCGGAACCCACCCCTAACCCCTCCCAGGAGGGGAACGGGAATCGGGAATCGGGAATCGGGAATCAGCTTCGAGGGGAAAGCAACTCAATCTGATCAGCTTTGTCTGGCAGCCAGGCTTCTTGTTGTCCCTTTGCCCTTGCCCAAGTTCCAAATAGACCAATCGGTGTGCTGATTAACTCAATGGGATCGGTTTTGCCTGCGATCGCATTAATACTATTGCGCGGTAGTTCTTTCAGCAACCAACGACTGATCCGATACAGATATTCCTTTGGTGAAATATCCCGCATCAAGGGGACACCATGGAGCTGATGTAAGTAACGGTTAGACCGACCATAGCGATGCCATTGACTGTGATACTCCCGAAAGGTGGAACGGTGTCGGTGCTCCACTATGGCAGTTGGGGCAAGGAGTAATTGCCAGTTGCTTTGCTTTTGAATCCGCCAGCAGATATCAGCATCACCACCAGTGGTCAGGTAAGGACGGAACAATCCCACTTCCTCGAATGCTTGCCGTCGGATTGCTAGGTTAGCGGTTTGACCGTAGGGACAATAAGAATTGTTTAAGGTATGTTCCTGAGATAGAACATTATGGTACTCAGCGTGTTTTTCTAGCCAGGTTTTACCGGGCAACCCGATGATTTGACCCGCAACAATACCAATACTAACCTTCGCAAAGGGTGAGACCAGGTCAGCTAACCAATGGGGTTGGGGACGACAGTCTGCATCAGTAAAAGCAATTATTTCCCCCTTGGCTGCTCGAATTCCTTTGTTACGGGCGGCATAGGAGCTTTGAATCTGGTCTTCTAGGATGTAGTGGAAGGTTATGCCCTCAGATGCTCCCTCAGTAACAGCAGTTTGGATGAGTGAGGCAGTGCGATCGCTGCTATTATTATCCACTAACAGATACTCTACTTGGTCAGTGGGATAGGTCTGTGCCTGTAAACAACGGACTAACTCTGGTAAATCTGCTTCACCGTTGTAGATTGGTACAACTACTGAAACCTTGGGCAAGCATTTGTCATTTGTCATCTGATAGGCAACAGGGAACAGGGAACAGGGAATAGGGATGGAGCTATTAGCGATCAGTTATAGCGCTACGCCAAAGGCAAGAGGCAAGAGGCAAGAGGCAAAAGTTTACTACAACAGCTTTTGAACTTGTATCAATGTCCTAACTTTAATGCGTAGTGCTATATCAGTTATCCGCTTTGGAGCAAGCTAGTGATTGGTGCAAGTGATTAAAATAAGCTGTTCGCACAGCGTGAGCCTAAGGCTGACCGCTGATCGCTGACCGCTGATCGCTGACCGCTGACCGCTGACCGCTGACCGCTGACCGCTGACCGCTG
>NZ_JAAHHS010000084.1 GCF_010692395.1 Moorena sp. SIO3H5 | reverse complement strand
TCTCTGATCTAATCGAGCTTTGGAATAATAACAATAATTTCTTTGCTGCTACTTGGATTAGTAATGGTAATGGTGGATTTAGCCTGGGCAGTAATACAGAAGTAGGAGACTTTCGAGATGATACTGACTACTTAGTCGCTGATGTAAATGGAGATGGTGACTCTGATCTAATCGAGGTTTGGAATGATAACAATAATTTCTTTGCGGCGACTTGGATTAGTAATGGTAGCGGAGGATTTAGCCTGGGCAGTAATACACAAGTAGGGGACTTTCGAAATGATACTGATTACTTAGTTACCGATTTAAATGGTGATAATCAGTCTGATCTCGTTGAACTTTGGAATAATAACAATAATTTCTTTGCTACTAGTTGGTTAAGCATTTAGTTGGTTAAACACTGCTTAAACACTAACCTAATTCGGTAGGGGTGCATCTCAATCCATGCTGTTTCACCCGGTGGGTGGAATGGGCATCTTGCCCGTTTCAATTCCCGGCGGGCAGGATGCCCACCCCACTCATATTAATTCCGCCCCTCAGCAATGCCCGAGTTTAGCGATCGCGTGGCCTAAAGGCCAAACGCGATCGCATTCTTATTCCTCTGACTCCTCATCTCCCCACTCCTCCCACTTCTGCCTAAAAGAACCTAATCCCTAGTCCCTGATTATTTTCATCCAAAAATTTAAATCAAACTTTACACAAACAACATAAAATTCCACCAAAATCTAAAATTAGATAAAAATCATCCAAAAAAACGACAAAATAAGCCAAAAATTGGCCAAAATCATCCAAAAAGTCCACAATCCTCAGTAAATTTGACTATAAAAACCAACATAAAAGCCAACATCTACCCTCGATCATCAAAGCAATGAGTTAAAGACTTTTTAGTTACAAATATGTCAGGACATCAGTCGAAACCTGATCTTGAGGGTGCATGTACTAGTACAGGTAAATATTTGACAGCGTTTCAGCGCAAACTACTACAAAAAAGTCTACGAGCCGATTTACCCCAGCATTATCGTCAGCGCATTGAAATTATGTTGCTAGCCGATGATGGTAACTCTCAAATTGAAATTTGTCAAACCGTGGGATGTTGTCCAGCTACAGCTAGACATTGGATATTGATGGCGCGGACTGGCATGGCGCACAACTGGCAGAATAACCCCATTGGTCGCCCTAAGGCAGTAAATCAGGAACATCTAGAGCGATTGAAGGAACTGGTAAGCCAGAGTCCAAAGGAGTTTGGCTATCCATTTCGGCGCTGGACAGCTAACTGGTTGAGTAAGCATTTAGCTCAGGAATTTGGGATTGAAGTCAGCGATCGCCATATTAGTCGGTTGCTAAAACAAATGGGATTGTCTACCAAAGGCAAACCCCGTAATCCTGAGCCTAACACCACTGAGAACGATACACCGTCGAATGATCAAGCTTCAAATACTAGTAGCGATCGCGTAGCGGCTCGTACCGAGCATCCCGTAGCGGCTACCGAGCATGGCGTAGGGTTGTCTACGGCCAATCGCATTATCATTCGTGACCTGCAATCAGCTTCTAGTGCTGATTCTCGAGAATTGTTATCCACCACTCTCTCTAGATCAGATTTAGACATCCATGGTTCAAAGTGCATCTACTCCGTTGATTTCCCCTCAACAACTCAGCCATGCTCTCGGTACAGCTCTCCCGCTACAGGAATGCCAGCGCTTTCTCAAACACTTGACATTAATAGAGCCCAAGGTAGGTAAGTTTTGGCAAGGCACTCAGGCATCAGCTGGTATCTACATTATTATTGCTGGAAAAGTAAGGTTGCTGAATCAGGCCGGTGACTTAATTGCCACCTTAGAAACAGGGGAATCATTTGGGGAATTGACCTTGTTTCCGTCAGCAGACTTAGACAGCTATAGCGCTAGAGCTTCCTTGAAGCTAAAGCTATGCTTTGTACCGGGGGAAGTGTTGTTTCCCCTGATCAATAAGTATCCCGAAATCCGAGACCATTTTTGGAGTCAGGCCCAAGCTCGTAATGCCCTACTAGTTAGCTCCCCTACTCCCTCTATCACTCCATCTCACCATCCCCCCATATCCCCATCCCCCCATATCCCCATCTCCCAGTCTCGGTTTGGGGAAGCCAAGTCCCAGAAATCCCAGAAAAAAGTTAGCAAAGCTTACTTTCCTAACCCAACCCAGCAAGCAGGGCATTTATGGCAACGGGTAATCCGACGCTATCCGTTTTTTGCCCAGCAGAGTGGTTCTGACTGTGGTGCCGCGTGTTTGGTAATGGTATCTCGCTATTGGGGTAAACGCTTTAGTGTGAATCGTTTGCGGGATATAGCTAATGTTGACCGCAATGGCGCATCATTGCGAGGACTATCAGCAGCAGCGGAAAGTATTGGCTTTTCTACTCGTCCGGTTAAAGCTAGTCTTGACCAGCTAGCGAAGCAAAAATTGCCAGCTATTGTCCATTGGGAAGGTAAACACTATATTGTCGTTTATGAAATTACTCGGAAACGAGTGATTGTGTGTGACCCCGCCATTGGTCAACGTAGTCTCACCCATCGAGAGTTTAACGCCGATTGGACCGGTTATGCACTGCTGCTACAACCGACAGCATTACTCAAGGATGCTAAAGAAACGACTACTCCCTTTTGGCAATTCTTTGAGTTAATCAAACCCCATGGGTTAGTGGTGTTAGAGGTATTTCTTGCTTCCTTATTTATCCAGATATTTGGATTAATTACACCTCTATTCACCCAGCTAATTTTAGACCGAGTCGTGGTGCAGCGCTCTGGGCTAACCTTAATGGCGGTGGGGTTAGGGCTGCTGATATTTAGCCTGTTTCGAGTGGCAATGATGGGGTTGCGGCAATATCTACTAGACCATACGGCCAATAAAGTAGATGCAGCACTGATTGTAGGATTTATTCGCCATACACTGCGGTTGCCTCTTTCGTTTTTTGAGTCCCGCTATGTTGGTGACATTATATCACGGGTTCAAGAAAACCGCAAGATTGAGCGGTTCCTTACCGGTGAAGCCTTATCAATTCTGCTGGATTTACTAACGGTATTTATCTATGTAGGATTGATGGTTTGGTACAGCTGGAAAATGGCGTTATTGGCCTTAGTAATTGTGCCGCCCTTCTTATTGTTAGCGTTGATTGCCACACCGTTTTTACGCAAAATTTCTCGGGAAATATTTCAGGCGACGGCTAAAGAAAATAGTTATCTGATTGAAGCGCTTTCTGGTGTAAGTACCGTTAAATCCACAGCAGTAGAACAAACAGTACGTTGGCATTGGGAGGAGTTATTAAATAAGGAAATTAGGACAAGTTTTGATGGGCAAGTTATCAGCAATCGGCTGCAAATTTTTAGTAATGCTATTGAAGCCGTAGTAACCACAAGCCTGCTGTGGTATGGAGCATGGTTAGTGATTCAGAATCAGTTAACCATTGGACAATTAGTCGCCTTCAATATGCTGCTGGGAAATATTATTACTCCTTTCCAGCGGTTAACCGTGTTATGGAATCAATTCCAGGAAGTAGTAATTGCGATGGAACGGATTAATGATGTGTTGGATTCCGAACCAGAGGAGGATTTACTGAATCAAGCCCGTCAATCGTTACCATCAATTCAGGGTCACATTGCCTTTGATAACGTCACCTTTCGATATCACCCAGAGAGTGATTTAAATGTACTGGAAAATCTATCATTTCAAGTGAAACCAGGACAAATGGTAGCCCTAGTTGGACGCAGTGGTTCAGGGAAAACCACGATTTCTAAATTGGTGTTGGGATTGTATCCACCCACAGATGGGAAAGTATTGATTGATGGCCTTGATATTAGCAGTCTGTCCTTAGGGTCTTTGCGATCGCAAGTGGGAGTAGTAGACCAAGATACGTTTTTGTTTGGTGGAACCATTCGGGAAAATATTAGCTTAGGCCATCCTGCCGCTAGTTTAGACGAGATTATAGAAGCAGCACGATTGGCAGGTGCTGATGAGTTCATTAAACAGTTGCCCATGGGCTATGAAACCCAGATAGGAGAAGGGGGAGGGACATTATCTGGTGGACAAAGGCAACGGATTGCGATCGCACGGGCTTTGTTAGGCAATCCTAAGTTATTAGTTTTAGATGAAGCCACCTCCCATTTAGATGCAGAATCAGAGCGAATTATTCAACAGAATTTAACTCATATTCTCAAAGGTAGAACAACATTAGTCATTGCTCATCGTTTGTCTACAGTCCGGAATGCGGATTTAATTTTAGTGATGGATAGAGGAGTCTTGATTGAGAGTGGAACCCATCATGAATTGATGGCCAAACGGGGACATTATTATTACCTTAATCATCAGCAACTTAGTCATGAATCATGAGTAATTCAGAAGAGTTAATCAGGTAATATCAAATAATTAATAGGCAAGTGGCAAGAGGCAAGACTTTACCTATCACTAATCCCAATAACTCAGAACTAAAATTATGCCCAATACCTTAAATGGACACTTAAATGGACATCGTCCAACTCACCTACAAGACACTAATCATGATCAAGATAGTTTCAACGCCCCAGACTTAGGTAAGTTTACTGATGATTGGTCTTACGCTACTAAAGAATTACTCGATAGTTTACCTCAGGTTTGGACTAGGGGATTACTGTACTTTATAGTAGTGTTTGTGTCTATTATTTTACCCTGGTCGATGCTCTATAAGGTAGATGAAACCGGTACAGCTAGAGGAAGACTTGAACCGAAGGGTAAGACCGTGAGGCTGGATGCTGCTGTAGCCGGTACAGTGGATGAAATTAAAGTTAAAGAGGGGGAAAAGGTTGAGGCTGGACAAAACTTAGTGATTTTGAAATCCGGGTTAGTTCGTACTGAATTGCAGGAAATTAACGAGAAGTTAAAGGGGCAAGTCAGTCGGCGATCGCAGTTAGAAGTACTAAAAAATCAGTTAGTGGTAGTCTTGACAACTCAGCAGCAACAAAATCAAGCCCAAGCCTTGGAAAAGCAAGCTCAAATTGACCAAGCGCGACAGACGATAACTGATCTTAGGAATTCCTATAACTTACAAAAAGACGAAAAATTAGCTCAAGTGAATCAGGCTAGGCAAAATCTTGAACTTAGTCAAACAGCCTATAAATTAATAGAAATTCGTTTAGCTAATGCCCAGCGAGAGGTGCAACGCTACCGTAAACTTTGGCAGCAAGGAGTTCTGCCAGAAATTGATGTATTAGATAAGGATGATGTGGTACAAGAAAGGCGAAGATTGTATGAGCAAACTAAGTCTGATATTGAACAGGCTAAGTTACGGATTAGGGAAGAAAAAAGTAGTTATGAACGGACAATGCGTCAAGCACAAGCAGATATGAAGCAAGCAAAATTACGATTAAAAGAACAGGAAAGGAGTTATCAGAGTTTGATTCATTCCGGTAATTTATCAGTACTTCAAATAGAAGAACAACTGAATAATATAGAGACCGAAATGACTAGCATAAATTCAGAAATTGCTCAGAGTAAGCGTCAGATTGAGTCGTTACAGCTTCAGTTAAAGCAACGAGTATTAGACGCACCGGTAAGTGGAATGGTATTTCAGTTACCGATTCAAAGACCTGGTGCTGTAGTGCAGCAGGGAACTATGGTAGCAGAAATTGCCCCAGAGGATTCATCATTAATTATTCGAGCCCAGATGGCAACCACTGAAAGTGGTTCTTTAACGAAAGGAATGCCAGTTAAATTAAAATTTGATGCCTATCCGTTTCAAGAGTATGGGGTGATGGCAGGAGAGTTAGTGGAAATTTCTCCAACTACCTCTGAGGTGGAAACCCCGGATGGAAAGGTAGCAGCCTATAACATAGAAATTGCTTTAAATCAGGATTGTCTTCCCACAGGTAACGAGTGTATTGGATTCCGTCCTGGAGATACAGCAACAGCTGAGGTGATTGTACGTCAGCGTCGCATTATTGATTTTATTCTTGATCCCTTTAAGAAGTTGCAGCAAGGAGGTTTGAAATTATAGGTGATTTCCGGGATGTAATATCAGTCAATTCAGGGCATTATCAATTAGTGCGATCGCTTTTTCTAGCAATGGGCGTAATGATTTTGAACAATTAAAGGAACAAAGCGATACAGCACTATAACTTTCACAGTTTAAATTACTAGGATAAACACGATGTCAACAGCTATCACGATTACCAAAGACGATATTCTTGAAGAAGTCAAGCAATCTGGTAAAATTCCTGAGATTATCGAAGCAATTACTACCCGCAAATTAATCGCAGCTGCTGCCGCTGAGGCGGGTATCAAAGTAGAGACAGAAGAGCTTCAAGACGCAGCAGATCAATTCAGGATAGTTAGCCAACTCGGGAGTGCTGAGGAAACTTGGGCATGGCTAGAAAAACATGGTATGACCTTAGATGAGTTTGAAGCAATGGTATACAATGGTGCTATTTATGGAAAGTTAGCTAACCATTTATTTGCTGATAAAGTTGAGTCTTATTTTTATGAAAATCAGCTAGATTATGCTGGTGTAGTGATGTATGAGGTAATCATAGATGATGAAGATTTAGCCATGGAACTTTTTTATGGTATTCAGGAAGGGGAGATGAGTTTCTATGATGTTGCTCATCAGTATATCGAGGATAAAGAATTACGTCGCTCTGGGGGATATCAAGGAGTAGTAACTCGTGAGCAGATCAAGCCGGAGATTTCTGCTGCTGTCTTTGCGGCTAAGCCACCGCAGGTTATCAAACCCATTGTGACCTCTAAGGGAGTACATCTGATTTTGGTGGAGGAGATTATTGAAGCGCAATTGGATGATAACCTCCGCTCTAAAATCCTCTTAAATTTATTTTCTGAATGGACTAAGCAACAATTTGAGGAATTTGAAGTCACGAAAAACCTTGACTTAGGTTACCAAGCTGCCTAGGTTTTGAGTGGAAACTTATACATGCAGAATTTAGAATTTAGAATTCTAATCTTGGTCTTTAAGCTTTTTAAATTCAATGCCCTCTGATCATTATCATTGGGCATTTTTGCTGATTTATATTGCTAATTTAATTTCTCGATATTGAGACTGTATTTGTTCTTTGAATTATTAATAGTAAACATATCTAAGTATTATTCCGCCATGAGTTAAATTAAGTTCATTCTCGCTTACATTTTTTATTAAATTTTCAGGTTCTTTGGATGGATCAATATCTGCAATTGTAATCTTAGCATTTTGTTTTGTAATGTTAGCCATTTTTTAATTTGCTCGTTAATAATGGAACTGGCTTCAGTTGTGATGATAGTTTTTATTGATTAATATTATTTATATCATCTATTTTTTTTAGGGTATTTCAAGGTTTACATTACTATAAAATCGACCAAAAATATGCATTATTTAGACTGATTTATTCCAAATCAGGCTCGGTTTTTTATCAAAACTGTAAAACCAATCATTATTAAGCACATAATCTAAACAGTTATGTCTTTTTAAGGCTAGTCACTTCAGTCAAAACAAAACAGTACTCAAAAGCTATATAGCAGTACGGATTAAGGTTAGGACATTGATACAAGCTCAAAAGCTGTTATAGTAAACTTTTGCCTTTTGCCCTTGCCCGTAGGGCTATAACCTCCCTTTAGCCCAGACCAGGCTTAGGTCGCGCGTCCAAAAAAAAAGCCCGCCTGGGCGGACTGGATTTTCAAGGGAGTTTTTAAGTGTTAAGTTTTAAGCCGACTTTGGAATCACTATTAACCTCTCAACAAACCAGCTTCTTGCTCGATTCGGTCTAAAGCTTTCTTGGCTCTAAAAATAGCTCTCAATAATCCCACCTGACTACTCCAAGCTGAGCGTGGTAACAGGGGCAAGGGAGAATCTACATCAGTCTGAGAGTCATCAATGGATAACTCTAGATTACTAGTCTTCAAATTACTAGTCTTGTGATCGGAAACTGGAGTATGATCTAGCGCCATGGAATTGGTGGAGATACTATATTTTATATCTGGGTTGTAAACACACCTATTGCAGGAAAAGGCAATAGGTGAAAGTAGCTTGATGTAGGGTGGGCAGTGCTTGATAGAGATTCATGTGCTGGCAGCTTTGGTAGCCACTGCCCACCTAGGATTAATCACAAGCTTGATGTAGGGTGGGCAGTGCTTGATAGAAATTCATGTGCTGACAGCTTTGGTAGCCACTGCCCACCTAGGATTAATCACAAGCTTGATGTAGGGTGGGCAGTGCTTGATAGAGATTCATGTGCTGGCAGCTTTGGTAGCCACTGCCCACCTAGAATTAATCACAAGCTTGATGTAGGGTGGGCAGTGCTTGATAGAGATTCATGTGCTGACAGCTTTGGTAGCCACTGCCCACCTAGAATTAATCACAATAATGCAAGATCTTAAATTAACTGCTACTACTCGCTAAAGATGGCACCAACTCCTCTTCTTCCTGCCAACCTTTTGGCCAAAGTATACGATCAGCACTAAAGTGAAGTGGATCATTGTCTGGCCAAGGAGCATCAATTGGTTCCTCGATCAGAACAAATTCGCCATTATCAAAAGGGTTACCTTCGGCGCGATGCTTGATTTCAACTCGCTCCCGAATACCCTGTTTCTCCTGAGTAAGAGCGCGGTGGTGACAGTAAGGATTATTGCCTCTGCGGTCAAAGAAAACATGAGCAGTCCAACTGCAGCCACCACGACACAGTTGAGCAAATTCACAACTCTTGCAGAAACCCCACAGATGGTCTGTACCTTTAGGAGTATCAGCTCCTAGATTAAACCGCAACTCCTCGGTCTCTTCAATAATTTCACCTAGGGAGTGGTCTCGGATATTACCTCCAGTGTAGGCGGAAGTCGGCAATGAGGGACAACCTTTGATCGCACCATCGGCTTCGATGCCTAAGGTAGATAGTCCAGCATTGCACCCCTGCCAAAATGCCCAAGGATTATCCTCTCCCCGTCCCCGCAGCAGTCGTTCATAGGGACCATAGTAACCAATATTATTACCAGCTTGAACCTTGACCCCTTCCCGAAAAGCCCGACGAGCCACCCGCGCTATCATCGGGTACACATCTAGCAACTCATAGGGTTGCAGCAGAATGTCACTATTATCCGCCGCATTCCCCATGGGTACAGTCAACTGAATTTGCCAAGCGAAGACTCCTGCATCCCGGATGCGCTCGTAAATCTGGGGAAACTCTGGTGCACTGAGCCGATTAATTTGAGTGTTACAACCGAAGGGGATACCGGCCTCTTTGAGATGGCTCATGGTCTTAAACGCCCATTGCCAAGAACCTTTCCTACCCCGCAACCGGTCGTGTGTGGCTTCTAAACCATCCACGGACACAGAAACTACTCGAATCCCAGCATCTTTCATCCGGCGGGCTGTATCTAAGCTAATCCCAAACCCTCCAGTGGTCATGCCACAGAGCATTCCAGCAGAAGTAATCGCTTTGGCAATATCGAGCCAGTCAGGACGTAGAAAGGCTTCACCTCCAATTAAGGTGACTTCTGTAATCCCAACGTCGGCCAGTTGTCTGACCATGTCTAGGGCTTCTGTAGTGGAAAGTTCTTTAGCCCTGGTATGACCAGCCCGAGAACCACAGTGTTGACAGGCTAAATTGCACTTAAGGGTGATTTCCCAGACGGCATAACTAATTCTGCGATAGGTCATCACAATTTTCCCATTTTAAGTTATTTCAACAGAGACACAGACATCAGCTGATCTTATTGCTCAAACTTCCCGTCTATGACAATGCCATACATCGGCTGAACCGGCGGCCAAATAACCCCATAAAGTGGCTGAAAACCTCCCTTTATGTCGATAAGTGGATGATTCCCACCAAACACAGCTTCTAGTTCTTGTTTATCAAGATCCCTCAGACCATCCTCAGCAGCACTTGACTCCAACAATTGGCCAGTGTAGTCTTCAAGCTCCTCTTGGGTGAAGTCATAGCCAGCGCTTTGCACGATTTGGCGACATTCATCTTTACTGTTTACTCCTTGAATTTGGGCACGGAATGCTTCATCAGTGGCTAGCCTTTGGTAGAAGGCTTTAACATTTTCTAAAGACATAATTTTATCCTGATTTTACTGAAATACTGTTGGTAGTTTAAGTTAATAAACGGTACTCTTGCTAAGGCAGTATTTTCTTAAATAGATGAATTTTTCATCGATAGTAAAATTTTATTCAATAAAATTTAAAATCAGTACAAATTTAAATTTTTATTGCGACAAAACAATAAAATTATGTCCAAAGCATTGCTGGATAAGATAATAAAATTACTTCCTTAGGGGGAGGATAGTAGCATGATTACTATGGCAGCAACACATGAGGATAGTAATACTTACCCAAAACTGTGGAATAAAGGCTATAAGTAGTCACACTAATTATTCCAAGTAGTACTAAAAAATTGGGGATATGGGGGGCTATTAAAGATTCGTATTAAGCGTAATTATACGGAGATGATATGACAATAAAAACAACTATGTTTCGAAATCTAACTAAAACAATTATGTCACTAAAATCTGTGGCCATCAAATTTTAGATTGGCGAGTTAGCCCCAGGGGAAGCGATTAGCCCTTCGGGCTACGCTACGCGAACGCATTCGATATCTTCCGCTAAACTAGCTAATATAGGGTTTCTAAATGAAATATAAATCTAAGAAGTCTTTTTCTCTTGTTCAAGAAAACTCCGTATATCTCTACCCTATTGCTAGCATGCCTATTGCTAGCATGCCTTTTTCAGCAATTCGTGTGTTTACAACCCAGATACAAACGCCCTTATCATTGACCAGTGTTTCCTCCCGCACCTCTGACTCGTCTATCCCAAGGACAGCTGAATGTATTAGAAACCTGTCCCCGTAAGTTCCAACACATTTACTTTGACCAGCTGGGAACACCCGTGTCTCCTGAACAACAAGAGCGTCTTACTTGGGGAAGCCGCTTCCACCTATTAATGCAACAGCGGGAAATTGGGTTACCAGTGACATCTTTAGTAGAAGAGGATACCCAACTCGACTACTGGCTGAGTGGTTTAGTCAATGCCGCACCAGAACTTTCCAACCCAGAGCCTGAAAGCTTCCGGGAAGCTGAACATTGCCGAACCCTGTATTTCCAAGGTTATCTACTTACAGTTATCTATGACTTATTGATTGCAGGGGAAGACTCAGCCCAAATTCTTGATTGGAAGACCTATCCTCAACCTAAAAATCGGGATTGGTTAGGCCAAGACTGGCAAACACGCCTGTATCTCTACGTCCTAGCGGAAACTAGCGATTATTGGCCAGAACAAATTTCCATGAGTTACTGGTTTGTCAAATCCCAACCCTCTGCCCAGAGTCTTAAATTTACTTACAATAGCGCACAACACCAGAAAACTAGGGAGGATTTGACTCAGTTGTTGACCCGGTTGGCTGGGTGGCTACAAACCTATCACGATCAAGGTTTAGCTTTTCCTCAAGTAGCAGCATCCCTTGGTCGATGTCGTGATTGTACCTTTGCCGTGCGTTGTCACCGTTATGGGAATAGGTTGAGGAAAGATAGTACAGAATTACTACCAAATTTAGCTGATATCGAGGAAGTTTCCCTGTGAGCTACTACCCCTGACTAGGTTGGCCCGTAGCACCAGTAAGAGTTCAAAAAAGTTAAGCAGAGATCCCTGGGGAATCTCTGCTGTAGCTAGTGCGCTAACCAGCCCATAGGCTACAAAGTCTGGTCAAGTAGATTTGACCAGGCTCAGTGCCGCTGGCTTCTTTGTGTTTCCTAAGGTTATAATAACACAAAATCCATAAATAACACAAAAAACTTAAAATACCTATTGAGTTGTTTACCCCTTAGTAGGATAATTGGGAGGTCAAAGTTGTCAAAAGATGTGTCAGAAGAAAAACAAGTTAGCTACAAACTATTTTTGCCTGAATCCTTACGGGCAAAATTCAAATCTATGTGCGCTCTCAAGGGAGTCACCATGAATCATATCTTATTGGAGTTGATCGAAGAATGGATAGAGGAAAATAAACCTGCTTCATCCCCTAAGCAGAATAAGAGTTAATCGCCTGATCTAGGTTGATCACTGCTGAATGCGAAATGGTAAGTGCTAAGTGCTGAGTTATTGGTAACCAGCTCATAGTCTGTTATTGTAGCGCTGCTCTTGCTGAGGATCACACCGTAAGCTATCAGCTATCAGCCATCAGCCAACGGCCAACGGCTGACAGCTGACGGCTTAATGGTTACATTACTAATTAATGGGATTGGCCGTTGGCCACGCTACGCGAACGCTAATAAAAGACAATAATGAAAGACGATGATAAATTATTTGAGGAACTGAAGAATCAAGCCCTTGATTCAGACCATGAGCAAGGGTTGATAGCCCTTGGGGAAGAATTGCTCAAAGAGTTTGATAGCGGTTCATCACAAGGGGTCACTGATATGGCTCGTTATCGGTTGGAAAAACATCGAAGTGCTTACAAAAAAGCCTACACAAAACTGATGGCTACTATTGGTCTATGAGGAAGAGTGTCTATGGAAAACTATCGACTGGTATCAGTCAAGATCAAGGGGTTTAGAGGCTTTCCTGAACAAGCGGGAGAACGGGAATTTAGATTTGATCAAGCCTGCACATTAATTGTAGGAGCTCAGGGGGGAGGCAAAAGTAGTACCCTGAATGCGATTGAGTGGTGTCTATTTGGCAAAGATGTCGCTAATAAAAGTGCTACTAAAATTGAAGAGCGAAAGAATTGGTTAGTGAAAAACCAATCTTCAAGGGAGACTACTGTCGAAGTTATCTTTGAAGGGCATGGGGAAATACTGAAGGTATATCGGAGTGACCGCAAACGTCGTGGTAATCCCAAGTTTTACTATCAGATTAATAATGGTTTGTGTCATGAAGATGAAGCTGATTTGCGGGTGCTACTGGGTGTAGAATTGTCTGACTACATGAGTTGTGTATACCTACATCAAGAAACTATCAGTGCGCTACTGATTCAGGAACCAAAAGAGCGCAAAAATGCTCTGGATCGCCTCATGGGTTTGACGGATTGGCGCAATCTCTTGGATGGAATTAAGCGAGCTAAAGCCCAGGAAGAATTTAAGAAAGTTGATCAAGAGTTTGGTCAGATTATCAGCAAAATTGAGACAGCAAAAGCGATTAAGGAAAATGACTTAGGTCTAGCAGAAGAAGAAGCTATTTTTCATGATATTCCCCTGAGCCAACTATCAGTCAATGGAGCAAAAGCTATTTGCCAAGGGGTTGAAAATGCAGTTGAGAATTTTGCCAAAGACTATGGATTGCTGGTGCCCTCTTTACCAAAATACCAAACTACTGATGATTTGGAACGATTTGTAGATGGTGGTAAGGAGGCGATTAAGCAATTACGTAATGCTCAGCCCGACTGGGAACGGCAGAAAGAGTTGCTGAATCAGCAAAGTGAATTAAATCGTTTGAAAGCTAATGTTGAGACCAAGGTTATGGAACTCAACCAAAAAGAAAACGAGATTCACCAACTGGAAGCTCAATACGGCACGCTAACCGAAATTTTGGCAAAAAAAAATCAAATTGAACAAGAAGAGTTACCGGCAAAGCAAGGGAGTCTAAACACTATCAACAATCGTGCCGGTATCATTATCGAAACCCTTAAATTTCTGAATTCAGTACAGGAAGATCAAGCCCATAATTGTCCCGTTTGCTCCACACCAATTAATCCAGTTCAGTTGCGTCAGGAATTAGAATCATGGCAGCAAGACATGAAGTTACAGCTAAAACCGATTCAGAATGAGATTCGGGAATTAGAAACAGCAGTAGAGGAGTTCCAGAGACTGATTAAAACCTTGGAGCGGTTGCAACGGGAACGATTAGATAAGGATAAGGGATTACAACAAGCAAAAAATGCGATCGCAGTAGCTTTAGAAACAGAAATTAATGACTCTGTTAACGCTCTGGCTCTGCTCAATCAAGCCATTACTGAAGTAGATCAGGAATTAGCCAGGATTCGCACCGCTGTTGAGCAAAGTAATCAGCGTATCGATAGCATTGATCAAGACTTAGAAAACATTAAACGGATTATTACTGTCTTGCGTTATCGCCAAGAGGTAGATAATTTGTTTTCGATTCAAGATTGCCCTGAATATAAAGAAGTTGAAGCAGCAAAAGCTGACTTGGAAGCCTTCTGTGACCGATTGTTAACTATTGGTGAAGCTGTACAGGAAGTGCTAGGAAACTCAGCTAAAGAAAAAATCGATGCTACCAGAGCAGCAATTTCTAGTATATATCGTCAGCTTGCCCATCGCAGTGACTTTCCAGATATTGAGATTGACCCAGACAAATATGAAGTGATGGCGGTGGGATATGGAGAGTCAGAAGTTGCCTTACGACTGTTGAACAAGGGTGATATTAATTGTGCTGCTTTGAGTATATTTCTAGCCCTAGCAACTTCAGAGCAATTAACTCATAATATCGGCTTCATGGTGCTAGATGACCCCTCGCAAAATCTAGATCCAGTCCATAAAGAACGCTTGGCTGAGGTGTTGGATCAGGTATTGGATAAAAAGCAATTGATTATTGCCACCTCAGAAGATGATTTCGTCGAGCAGCTTAGTTTCAAGCTAACTAAGCCCAACAAACTCTACCGATTGGGACAGTGGACACCAACTCGTGGACCAACTATCGAGGGTAATGGGTAATAGAATGTAGAATTAAGAATGTAGAATTAAGAATATGGATGCATCAACATTCAACCATTTAACGAACATTCAACAACACCTGAATAGTCGCTCTAGAAAAGATAATGGGTTTGGTAAAACTTGCCAGATTTTCCTAGCGATTACCTTCTGTCGCTTGGGTTTTCAGGTAGAAAACTATTCTTCTCAAGGTGTAGATATAGATAGTTGGAATCACCCATACTTTCCTAATCTTTCCATTGAAGTGAAGACCACCATTAAACATACGGTGACACTAGGGCAGAAGGATGTGGATGGTTTGAAGAAAAAAGCCAGAGAAGGATATGAACCTATCTTTGCGGTTTTGAGATTAGAGTTATTGTCAAGTTGGATTATCGCTAAAGCCAAGGGAATTAAGGCAGGTAATCATCCTGTAGGGAGACTACAAACCTCAGTAAGGGCAATGCCAGAACTGCAAGATCAGGTGAATCAGGAATTTTATAGGGTTGTCAATGACTATGGCGCTAGAGTATTAGATATTCCAGCTGAGGAAGTTCTCACTGATTTGGATAAGTGTTTGGATAAGGAGAAATTAACAGTATTACCAAAAGGAAGTGTTATGGCGCTGCGTGCAGGGCATAGGTTTTAGAGTTAGGGTATATTGTTGGCTCTAAGCATTCAGCTGATAGCTGATTCCTAATTGCTGAATGCTTAGGGGTTTAGCACACCATAGCCTTCAACCTTTCTACGCTTCAATTGGACTCACTGAGCAACAACTGAGCAGGCAATCGCTGAAAGGAAAGCCGTTCATTGTTCACATCCACAAAGATAGTGTCCCCATCATTAAATTCACTCCTGAGAATTCCCTTAGCAATAGGAGTTTCCAACTCCCGCTGAATAGCTCGCTTCAGGGGTCGTGCTCCAAACACTGGATCATACCCTAATTCTGCCAAAAAGTCAAGAGCTGCATCGGAGAGTTTTAGGGACATCTTGCGCTCTACTAACCGTTGCTCTAAGCGCAGGGTTTGCAGCTGGACAATATTGCGCAACTGATGTTTTTGCAAGGTATGGAAAATAATAACCTCATCAATCCGATTGAGGAATTCAGGGCGGAAACTAGAGCGCATTGCTTCCATGACCCGACTCCGCATTTCCTCATACTTGGAGTCATCCCCAGCTACATCCAGAATATACTGGGAGCCAATATTGCTGGTCATGATAATAACGCTATTCTTGAAATCTACGGTATGCCCTTGAGCATCAGTAACTCGACCATCATCAAGGATTTGCAGCATCACATTAAAGACATCCGGGTGTGCTTTTTCGATTTCGTCAAATAGAATTACGGCATAGGGACGTCTACGGATGGCTTCGGTTAACTGACCTCCTTCTTCGTAACCCACATAGCCTGGAGGAGCACCAATCAGTCGGGAAACGGTATGCTTGTCCATATACTCGGACATATCGATGCGCACCATAGCCTCTTCGGTGTCAAACAGATACGCTGCTAAGGCTTTTGCCAATTCGGTCTTACCGACACCGGTAGGACCGAGGAAAATAAAGCTAGCGGTGGGACGATTGGGGTCAGCTAATCCAGCACGCGATCGCTGAATAGCATCAGCTACAGCAGTAACGGCTTCCTCTTGGCCAATCACCCGCTTGTGTAGTTCTTCTTCCAGGTGTAGTAGCTTCTCTTTCTGAGACTCGACCAGTTTACTAATCGGAATTCCAGTCCACTTAGAGATAATTTCGGCAATGTCAGCTTCTGTAACTTCTTCCCGCAGCAGGGATTTACTACTGGTTTGGTTCTCGGCTAGCTGTTGCTCAACGGTTTCCAGGGATTGTTGCAACTCGGCTAACTTGCCGTATTTTAACTTAGCGGCTCGGTTGAGGTCATAATCCCGTTCTGCTTGTTGAATTTCTACGTTAACTCGATCAATCTCTTCCTTAATCCCCTGAATCCGGTCAATCACATCTTTTTCTGATTGCCACTGGGCATTCAAGGTACGTTGTTCTTCTTTGAGATCAGCCAGTTCTTTTTCTAGTCTTTCGAGCCTTTCGATGGAAGCGAGATCAGTTTCTTTTTGTAAAGACAACCGTTCCATTTCCAGCTGGATAATTTTGCGGTCAATTTCATCGAGTTCTTCTGGCTTGGAAGTAATTTCCATTTTTAGCCGTGCTGCCGCTTCATCCATTAAGTCAATGGCTTTGTCTGGTAAAAAGCGATCGCTAATATACCGAGTAGACAAAGTAGCTGCTGCCACTAAAGAACTATCGGCAATTTTTACCCCATGGTGAACTTCATACCGTTCTTTAAGACCTCGTAGAATCGAGATAGTATCAGCTACACTAGGCTGGTCAACATAGACCTGCTGGAAGCGTCTTTCGAGTGCTGCATCTTTTTCAATGTACTTGCGGTACTCATCGAGAGTAGTAGCACCAATACAGCGCAATTCACCCCGTGATAACATTGGCTTGAGCAAATTTCCGGCATCCATTGCTCCTTGAGAAGCACCAGCACCGACAACGGTATGGATTTCATCAATGAACAGGATAATTTTGCCTTGGGAATCGGTAACTTCCTTTAGTACTGCTTTCAGGCGTTCTTCAAATTCTCCCCGAAACTTAGCCCCAGCAATCAATGCGCCCATATCCAGAGCAATCAATTGTCGGTCTTTGAGGGATTGAGGCACATCACCAGCTATAATCCGTTGTGCCAAGCCTTCAGCAATAGCAGTTTTCCCAACACCAGGCTCCCCCATCAGCACTGGGTTATTTTTAGTACGGCGCGAGAGAATTTGAATCGTGCGCCGAATTTCATCATCTCTGCCAATAACTGGGTCAAGCTTTCCCTCCCGCGCCGCCTCTGTCAGATCACGTCCATATTTTTCCAGTGCTTGGTATTTGCCCTCTGGATTTTGGTCGGTCACTTTCTGATTCCCTCTAATGTCAGCAATGGTAAGTTTAAGCCTATTTTCATCTAGTTTAAACTTCTGGAATAATGACTTACCAAAGCGGTCATCTTTCAGATAAGCCAGGATCAGATGCTCAATGGAGATATAATCGTCTTGGTATTCTTTACGACAGGAGTCTGCTCGGTCTAGCAAGCTATTCATGCTGCGTCCTAGGTAAACCGAGTCGCTATTACCAGAAACCTTAGGTTGTTTTTTGATAAAAGATTCCGTTGCTTCCCTTACCCCTGGCACAGAGACTTCCGCTTTGTTAAGAATACTGGTAGCGAGTCCATCTTGATCCAGCATCGCCTTCATCAAGTGTTCGGTTTCGATTTGTTGTTGTCGTGCGGTTTTAGCAACATCTTGGGTGTGTGCGATCGCTTCCCAGGCTTTTTCGGTAAACTGGTTAGGGTTACTTGGTTGCATCTCTAATCACTTATTCCTCTAACTGTTCACAATTCTAAAAAAGCTAGTGAGATGCCATAGATCGGTCTTCACGTCTTCTGTTTGGGATATTGCCGTCCTCAAAGCCAGGTAAGCTGGTTTTCATTTAAATTCTATTGTTTTGACAGCAGGGGAGCAGGGGAGAGGGTTTGACGGTGTTTTTTCCAAGCGCACCTAAGCGGTCTTGGGGAGGCAGTGCCGCCAAAGGGTGTATCCCCCATGAGCAACTGCCGTCGTTTCACCCACTCGCGCTCTGCATAAAGAGACTGAATAATAACCAATTTAAATGCGCAACACCTTAATAACCCAAGTTGCTAATTAAAAAATGCTGTTTCCAATGTGTACGAACAGATAAAAATCGATAATTGCTGCTATTAATCCTAGATGGTTAATGGTTTTAATTTCGGCGTTTGTTAATCGTTCCATTATTAAGCAACGCCACTTATTGAATTTATCTAGCTCTATCAAGTAGGTGCTTGAAATCCTCACGCCAACTATCGAAGTCAGTAAAAAAGTTGAAGCCACATACAACCTCAAGGGATCTCTCGGAAACAAGATCTAGTATCCGTGATGCACGTTTACGGGTTTTGTCTTTTGGTCCAAAGGGGTTTAATTGCATACTAGACCCTGGAGGGAAGGCGTAGTCACAAATAAACAAGACCTTGTCATAGATATATATCATGAAGCCCGGTGTATGCCCACCAATATAGAAAGCTTCAATACCATGCTCGGTGAAGTCACCGTAAATTTTGTTGTCAATCGGAAATTGCTCGGCAAGTGGATGCTCAGCATCGTTAACGTGCAGATAAACTTTAGCATCCCATAAATCACGATACTGGTTGGATGCACCCATGAAATCCTTATGGGTAAAGTAAATAGCTTCTACTGGCTCCAAGTCTCGATTGAATGCTGATGGACAATCAATCCAGATCGCACCACTATCGGTTTCAATGCGATAAGCAGCATGCTCCATACCAAGACGAGGCACAGAAATTAATTGTGTGACGTAGTTATTTATCTGGTGTGGGGTCACTCGATAGGTTTGCTCTGCCTCATCCCAAGTAACGAATTTGTCATGGCGTGCTCTACAGAACGGACAGACATCAGGCATTTCACCAATCATGTTATAGCCACAAACGGTACAAACCCATTGCTGATGGTTCACAGTTGAAGCCAACATTTCACCTTCATTAGCCATATTCAGAACCTCAATGTACTGATGTTGACATTAATTTGTTTTTATTTTCCTAGTATTTACACCATTTATGCGCTTAGTTAATGAGGATTTTTTTGACAACAGATTATTCTAAAATCTGTATATAGTTTATGCTTAAATCAAACTGGGTTTAATAGTGATAAACTACCAGTTTTTTTAGAATTTTTGATAAACCTGAATAGCAGAAGTATTGTCCACACTTCCAACCTCGACTTTTTCAGCAACTTTGGGATTATATCAATTTTGTTCAATCCAACAAAGCCTCAGCATGATGGCTGATATGGTCTTTTATAAAGGTGGCGATAAAGTAGTAACCATGGTTATAGCCGACCTGAAGACGGAAAGTTAGGGGCTGATCTGCCTTTTCACAAGCCTTCTCAAACACCTCAGGGAGCAACTGCTGCTTCTCATAAAAGGGGTCAGCGGTGCCTTGGTCTATCAAAATTGGATGGTTATAATTTGCTGTCAGCACCAGTTCGCTGGCATCGTAGGCTCGCCATTTATCTTGGTCTGTGCCGAGGTAAGTGGTAAATGCCTTCTGACCCCAGGGGCTGCGCATGGGAGCAGCAATGGGAGCAAAAGCAGAAACAGATAGGTACTGCTTAGGGTTCCTTAAGGCACAAATCAAAGCGCCATGACCGCCCATAGAATGACCAAATATACCTTGTTTCTCCACTTGCGCGGGGAAATTTTGGGCAATTACCTCCGGTAACTCATGGACAACGTAGCTATACATTTGGTAGTGAGCTGACCAAGGTTCAAGAGTGGCATCTACGTAAAAACCAGCACCAGACCCCAAGTCCCACTCATCGTCCTCACCTGGAATTCCTGTATTTCGAGGGCTGGTATCTGGAGCCACCAACATCAATCCATACTTGGCTGCAAATCGCTGAGCACCTGATTTAACCATAAAGTTCTCTTCTGTACAAGTCAAACCTGACAGGTAATATAGAACTGGAACGGATTGGACTTTCGCCTGAGGGGGTTGGTATACGGAAAACCCCATCTCGCTCCTACAAGTCTGAGATTGATGAGTGTAAAAACCTACTGTACCGCCGAAGCAACGGTTTTCTGAGACGAGGCGAAGGTCTGTGGACATGGGGCTGGTTCAAATGGACTTACCATGAAGGCGAATGTTGCTGTCCAGCATTTTAACGTTTCTTCAGGTGTGTTTGCCGAAGCTGCACTTAACTTTACTAAACTACCTTCTAAATAAACAATTTTCAACTAACTTGCCTGATGGAATTAATTCTTTACAGTAAACCGGGTTGCCATCTTTGTGAGGGATTGCTTGAAAAGCTAGAGATGATTGAAGGGTTAACCTTCAAACTAGAGGTTCGAGACATTACCAGTCGAGAGGATTGGTTCCAATCCTATCAGTATGAGGTGCCAGTGCTATGTATCAACCACTTTGGTCAGGAACAGCCCCTGCCTCGCCCCTCTCCTCGTGCTAGCGTTGAACAATTGCAGCGAATGTTACGGAAATATTTCCCTGTTAATGAGGCAAAATAGGCGATACATCAGATTCACGTCAGATTCACGGTTGAAGGTTTGACTGTTAAAGGTTGACGGTTGACTGGTGGCTGTGATGATTCGGTAGATATTATAGTGTCGTTTGGTGCAATAGACTATGAAGCTAAGGGAATTATTAGCGAAAATTGCCAATATTGTGGAAATTCCTACCCCCGAGGGTCTTGATGTAACGGTTACAGGCATCTGTACCAATTCCCACGCCTGCCAACCGGGGGATTTATTTATCGGTATGCCAGGCACTAGGGTAGATGGTGGAGAGTTCTGGGAAAGTGCGATCGCATCTGGGGCAGTAGCAGCGATAATTTCTCCCCAAGCGGCTGCCAAACATCCCCCCCAGGAACTTTCACCGGAAACAGGAGTTTGTGTAATTGCCGCCGATGACATGACCACCGTGTCTGCTCAAACCGCAGCAGCGTTCTACGGTTACCCAGCACAGCAGCTCAGGCTGATTGGAGTCACTGGTACCAATGGCAAAACTACCACTACCCATCTGATTGAATTTCTGCTAGCTCATAGCTCTAGTCCTATACCCACAGCACTTTTGGGTACCCTCTATGCCCGTTGGCCAGGTTTTGAGCAAACAGCCAGCTACACTACACCATTTGCCGTTGAATTGCAACAACAGCTCCAGTTAGCGGTCAAAGCAGGTGCCCAAATGGCAGTGATGGAAGTTAGCTCACACGCCTTAGCACAAGGTCGAATCCAGGGCTGTCCGTTTGAGGTGGCAGTGTTTACCAATCTCACCCAAGACCATTTGGACTACCACCAGAACATGGATGATTACTTCAGCGCTAAAGCTAAGCTGTTTAGTTCCGATTATCTCAAAGGCAGGGCAATTATTAATGCTGATGACTCCTATGGAGAGCGATTAATCCAACAGTTACCAACTGAGCAAGTCTGGAGCTATAGTATCCAAAACCCATCGGCTGACTTCTTTTCGAGGGAATTAAGCTACGAGCCAACAGGGGTTAGAGGAATTATGCATACTCCCGTAGGAGAGGTTAGCTTCAATTCGCCCCTAGTGGGTCAATACAATCTGTCTAACTTGCTCGCAGCAGTAGGAACAGTTTTAGAGCTGGGTTTGGATTTAGAATCAGTAGCAGCAGCGTTGGCTCAATTTCCAGGAGTGCCAGGGCGCATGGAACGGGTGCAAATTCAATCAGAACAGGATATTAGTGTGATTGTCGATTATGCCCACACCCCAGATAGTTTAGAAAACTTACTCAGGGCATCACGACCCTTTATTGAGGGCAAGATGATTTGTGTATTTGGCTGTGGTGGTGATCGCGATCGCACCAAGCGTCCTAAGATGGGGAAAATAGCGGCTGAGTTAGCTGATGTTGCTGTAGTAACCTCGGATAACCCTCGCACCGAAAACCCAGAAAGCATCTTAGAGGATGTTTTAGAAGGGATTCCTCAATCAGTGGAACCAATGGTAATTTGCGATCGCGCTACCGCCATTCGGACTGCCATCTTGCAAGCAAAACCGGGGGATGGAGTTTTAATTGCTGGTAAGGGTCACGAAGATTATCAAATTCTGGGTACTGAAAAAATCCACTTCGATGACCGAGAGCAAGCCCGAGATGCTTTGATGAGTAGGCTACAGGTTATAGGTTAGCAAATTGACAGCTATTTCAGCGGGCAGGTTGTAGATTATCACATGGAAGGTCAACGTTTAAGCTTTAACCAAACCACCTTTAACCAAACCACCTTTAATCCTAAATGAACCTGCCACCTAATCCAGAATTGTCTCTCTACCAGCTGGTTTTAGAGACTCTTGCCTCTCCCGAGTCTTTAACAATAACTCCTATCACCCTGAAATCCCTAGTCACAGCAACCTTTGACCTGCTAATTGAGCAAAACATCTCAGCCACAATTTGGGTAAAGCCACAGGGTGAGAGCTGGCACAGAGAAATCAAACGGTATCAACAACAGGTTGATGTACCCAAAACGATTTATCTGTGCCACTGTTTAGGAGATGACTGGGAAAAGAGAGTTAACCTCAACAGAGATTCTCAACTGTTTTCCCTACCGTTGGGGACTGACTCTCAACTACAACAAGAGTATTTTTTACTCATTATCTGTCAGAACTACAGTAGTTTAATTGTGGCTTGCCAACCTGAGCTATCGGAATCTGAAAATCTAACTGATAGTGAACTCAGTCAAGCATTGTTAGCTGTTTTTACCCTTGAGCAGATA
>NZ_JAAHHS010000834.1 GCF_010692395.1 Moorena sp. SIO3H5 | reverse complement strand
CACTTCATCTAATTTGTGACTGATAAAAATAATTGTCTTTCCAGCAGCAGCTAATTGCTTGAGAATTACAATTAGAGATTCTACCTCTTTTGGTGTAAGTACCGCCGTTGGTTCATCGAGAATTAATAATTTAGCTTGGCGATACAAAACCTTGAGAATTTCTACTCGTTGTTGTACGCCAAGAGGTAAATTACCAACTTGAGCATAGGGGTCAACTTCTAAACCATAGGTTTGGGATAAAGCTGCAACTTCTGCTTGTTTTTTGCGCAGATTTAACCACCATTGACTTTCTGTACCGAGAATAATATTTTCCGTAACACTCAATTGAGGTACTAGCATAAAATGTTGGTGAATCATACCAATTCCCAACTTAATTGCCCTATGGGTAGATGTAATGTTTACAGATTTTTCCTGTAAATAAATTTTACCAGAATCAGGTTGATAAACACCACTAATAATATTCATTAAAGTAGTTTTACCCGCACCATTTTCTCCTAAAATAGCGTGTATTTTTCCCGATTCTACTTGTAAATTAATACAGTCATTAGCAACAAAAGAGCCAAAACTTTTGGTTACATCAACAAGACATAAATTCATTTAAACTTGGATACCATACAAACAATCATCCATTAGCAACCCTAAACTTGGACACCACACAGACAATCATCCATTAACAACCCTAAACTTGGACACCACACAAACAATCATCCATTAACAACCCTAAACTTGGATACCACACAAACAAAGTATCCATTGCCAAGGTTATGCTTTCTTGACACAACGAGTTTCCATCCCAGCTTCCTGACACTTCTCAAAAACAATCTTTTTACTAGCAATATCCTCTTGAACTTTCTCTGCCTTTTCTACCACATTCCCAGGTACTTTTGTGCCAAACTCTCCCAAAGAGAGAATCTCAGATTGATCCAAACCAAAAGTATATATCTGACCTTTTATTTGGTTTTGCTTCGCCAACTCGGCCAAATTAGCGATCGCTAAATCCATG
>NZ_JAAHHS010000833.1 GCF_010692395.1 Moorena sp. SIO3H5 | reverse complement strand
GATAACCTAAATTTTGGTAAATTTTTAGCTTTTAAATTGATATGGTGCCAAGTATCTAATTCTTCAAAAGACTATGAAATCGTAGAAATTAAGTCAGAAATAAATCTTTATAAAAAACTGAGACGCATTAATGTTACACTTTGCAAGTAGCAACACGAGAAAAGAATAGTCCAGCGCAACAATGTGATCGGATATAATCCCCAAAAGGTAAGCCTCCCTTCCAGCGACTATCATAAGGGTTGGTCTTTATGGTCTTTATGCCCCGTAGATAATCTGAGGAACTCACAACAGAGCCTCTTACTGCATTCTTCTTCTCGCCATTATACCACCCTATTGCACTAGCGAAACGATAATAATTTGCCACATCTGAATAATTCCAGTCTCCTACTTTGACCCCCAGCCTATTTCCTGTCTTAACCCAAATTTCCTTTTGCACACTGAAACCAAAATGTCCTTTTGAGTTTTTTACCCATAGCTTATCCATTCTTTTCAAGTCAGGACAGGAAAATTTATCAAGTTGTGGAATATCAAGCCAACCTTCTTTTTCCCTATTAGCAATAAACAGTATAAGTCGCCAAGTTCTTATGTCTGCTGCTTCCCAATTTGGCTTTTCCCTGTTCAAAAAGTTTTCTAGTTCAGCATAAAAGTGTTCTTTGAGAGAATTCCAAACCTCTTGATTACGGTTTGACTGTAATTCCAGTATTCTTCTATGAACTAATTCAATATCTTCAGCTATCAGAATTTTATTTTTGACAAAAGGATTAGTCTCTTTAGGATATTTTTTGAGGATATTATATGCTTGCTGATAAGCTTTTATCGCTTGTTTTGGATATTTTTCAGCGAGTAAATTACCTTCATTCCTTTTGGATAATACTTTAATTTGTAATCCTTCATCAGAGCTACTTTTATTTCCCTTATTCTTGAAATAATTAAGACTTTCACGAATCTTTTCTTTGGCTTTATCTGGTTTTTCAAGCTTTTCATATGCTTGGGACATAGAAGCCAATAAC
>NZ_JAAHHS010000832.1 GCF_010692395.1 Moorena sp. SIO3H5 | reverse complement strand
ATGTTTTCCTGAGAGACTCAAGCTCAGAGTTCCACCAGGGTATTGGTTTCCTTGAAGATACCTCCGTTTGGAGAGTGTACCTGTCAAGAGCCGTGCGCAGGAGGCTAGTCAGCGCTCTGGCGCACCTGTCGAGGTCCGTCTCCTCCGCTATAAAATTAACCTGGATAGATTTAAATTCAGTCTTCATTTCTGACCGAGCAGAAGTTGAAGTAACAAAGGTAGTTTCATTAGCATATTCTCCTTTGTTTGGCATAAATAGTAGGTCATAATCTGATTTATCCTGAGTTTGCACCACTATTAGTCCATCGCCTATTTGCATTGCTGCCAAACAACTTGGAGTAGTGACGAAAACTATTAAAGTACAAGCCAAGTCATCTAATGAACATTGCAGTAAACTTGCCTTTTTTCCCAAAGAGTTGATAACTCTATCTAAAACCCTTGAAAATAATTCCTCAGTATGTTTTTTGTTGTTTGGCAGAAATTGTGAATTTTCTCTGATGTAAGCGATCGCCTGTTCTACTGCAATTTTAGAGCCTTTGTCCGAATACCTGGCACTACCAGCACCGTCCGCAACAGCACCAATAACTACATCCTGTTCAAACAAATAATCATAATAAGCATAATCTTGGCAAGGAATACCCCTTTTTTTATGACTTATGCCCGTTACACTGCATGAAACTATTTTCCAAGGCATTGTTTAGACTCCTGTTTAAGCCTGTTTTTTCTTCCATCCACTAAAATCGGCTAATTCTATCTGCTCGCCAATTTTTTGGCGAGAAGTTTGTTTTACAGAGTCACTCAACCATTTGAATAACTCTTTAAATTTCAAACCATCAAGTGGTAATGGAGGAGTATCTAAAGGAGCAATCTCTCTCAGCTTTGTTATATTTGCATCTTTAACTGCGATCGCATAAAAACTCAATTTGCGATCACCAGCAGCTTTCCTTACTTTTTGCGCTGCATTTTGATATTCATCAGTTGGTTCTCCATCCGTAATTAGCAATACCCAAGGTTGATA
>NZ_JAAHHS010000831.1 GCF_010692395.1 Moorena sp. SIO3H5 | reverse complement strand
ATTCCATCACTCCATCCCTCCTTCCCTCCTTCCCTCCATCACTCCTAATCAGGAATTTTCGGTATTACAAAATCGGTATTCTAGGAGTCAAAGGTCATTTCTAGCTGCGATCTTTATATCAATGGTAAGTTTATTACCGCCGACCTATACTAGTTCAAGGCAGCTCTAACCATGCCCTAGAATTACCGCCGGGGATATAAACCCATAATGCTTGTAATGGAGCATCACGTCATCACCATCAAACTTCACAGTTAATAATTATTCTGAGCATATTGATTGAGTACCATTGCTAGTGCTTTTAATTGTGCCCGGGCTTTGTGCAGAGACTCATACCATTCTTTCTCAGGAATGCTGTCCGCCACAATTCCGGCTCCCACCTGTCCCCAAATCACATTGAGTTTTGATAACTCCTGAGGTAACTGTTCCCATAGAAATGATGGTAAACAATGTTGGGGATCAGTTTGGGAAGTAGAGCAATCTGGTAAATATCCTGCTGGTTTTATCCGAGCATCAATCCCTTTGTCAGGACCCTCAGCATCATAGCAGGGTTGGTTGGTTGATGGGATGAGGGGAGATGAAGTTTCTGTGGTAGATTTTGATGACTTTTGTATATCTTCATATATTTTTGTATCAACCTTGGTTGTCATGGCTGAAACTGGAACTAGGAGCAAAGTTCTAATCAAAATATTGAGATCTAAGTTACCTTGCCAGTCTAAGTATCCACAGGAACCATAAAATAAGTTACGCCTAGTTGGTTCTAATTCTTCAATAATTTCCATACAGCGAACCTTGGGACAACCAGTAATTGTCCCTCCAGGAAACATGGCACGAATCAAATCTACTCCATTTACAGAGGTTTTTTAATTTACCCGTAACGTTACTCACAAGATGCATGACATGACTGTAACGTTCAATGGTGAGTAATTCATCGACGGTTACAGTACCCCACTGACAAACTCTACCTAAATCATTGCGCTCTAAGTCTACTAGCATGATGTGTTCGGCAAGTTCTTTGGTGA
>NZ_JAAHHS010000830.1 GCF_010692395.1 Moorena sp. SIO3H5 | reverse complement strand
CTGGGAAGATTTGGATCGAGCGATCGCAAATTTGTCTACATTTGACTGGTTAATTCTCACCTCTGGCAATGCCGTCAACTATTTCTTCAACAGGTTAATGGCACAGGGTAAAGATATTGGCAACCTAGGGGGAATTAAAATTGCTGTGGTGGGTGAAAAAACTGCCCAAACTTTGAACAAAAGGAATTTGCAGCCAGACTTTATACCTCCCAATTTTGTGGCAGATTCCTTAGTAGAGAACTTTCCTGAACAATTAGCAGGGAAACATGTATTATTTCCCAGGGTAGAAAGTGGTGGTCGGGAAGTGTTAGTTAAGGAGTTTACTAGTAAGGGTGCAGAAGTTGTGGAAGTCCCAGCCTATCAATCCTGCTGTCCTAGTACCATTCCCCCAGAAGCAGAGTTGGCTTTGCAAAGCCGTAATCTGGATGTGATTACCTTTGCCAGTTCCAAAACTGTGAAATTTTTCTGTCAGCTGGTAGAAAAGACATTGGCAAAAAATGGGAATGATAATCAATTTCAAGTAATTAAAGACCTATTGCAGGGGGTATTTATAGCCTCGATTGGTCCCCAAACTTCCAAAACTTGCCTTTCCCTGATTGGACGGGTTGATATTGAAGCACAGGAATATACTTTAGATGGATTGACTCAAGCAATAATTAGGAGGTATGGCAATGGACAATAGACTTCTTGCACCAAGTCAAGTAATAAGTAATAAGTACGAGAATTGACGCAAAACTCATTACAAAAATACTTTTGCAAGAGGTCTAATATTGTTCTGCTCAAAAACTGCTAACTGCCAACTGTCAACTGTCAACTGTCAACATCAAAAAATTTAGCGATCGCTATTTCTAATTTACACCAGACTGAAAACATGAGACGCAACTATTCAAAATCAGACTTACCAATCAAAATATGTCCAGTATGTCAACGTCCTTTTACCTGGCGTAAAAAGTGGGAAAATTGCTGGCATGAAGTGAAATATTGTTCTGAGCGTTGCCGTCGTCGCCGTTCTACCGTTA
>NZ_JAAHHS010000083.1 GCF_010692395.1 Moorena sp. SIO3H5 | reverse complement strand
GACACCTACTGAAACCCAGGATATAACAGGGGTACTTAGTTACAGTTACGGTAACTTTGAACTCCAGTTTACTTAACCAATTAGTCCTACATCCGATAACCTAGCGCAAGAAACAAATCATAATAAAATAGCTCTCAATTTTGCAGCTAACTTGAAGTTTGCTTTAAAAGGACAAGCATACGATATTTATATTGGTGATGTGCGATTGTGGATACCTGATTATAGCCAATATACCTATCCTGATACTATGGTAATTCAGGGAAAACCCATCTATACCGGAAAAGGTAAGACGACTGTCATGAATCCCTTGCTAATTGTTGAGGTTTTATCCAAATCTACTAGAAATTATGACCAAGGAGAAAAATTTCTCTACTATCGCTCAATTCCACATTTTCAGGAATATATATTGATAGATCAGGCCAGATATCATGTGATTCAATATACCAAAACCAGTGAAGAAAAATGGTTACTCACTGAGCAAACCTCAGAAGCAGCAATTCTGGAATTAAATAATATCGATTTTACCATTAACTTTAGCGATATTTACGAAGGGATTAACTTTGAAGAGAATGATGAAAGTTGAAGGTTGTAAGGTTGTAAGGTTGTAAGGTTGTAAGGTTGTAAGGTTGTAAGTAGTCAAGTTACCTCTTGCCTCTTGCATGCATGCCTTTTGCCTTTTGCCTGTTCCCTGTTCCCTGTTCCCTAAAACCAAAAAATTTGTACCTCAACTAATTCAAAATAGCTATAGATATGTATCTCACCCATTTCGGCGCAAACAGCTGGCTACTGGAATTCCCAGACCAACGGATTCTGATTGACCCCTGGTTAGTAGGTTCATTGGTATTTGGCAACCAACCTTGGTTCTTTAAAGGGGACAAACCGGAAGCACTTAATAGCATTCCCGATAAAATTGACCTAATTTTGCTCTCCCAAGGCTTAGAGGACCACGCCCATACCCCAACCTTGGAAAAATTAGACAAAACTATTCCAGTGGTGGCCTCTACTAGTGCAGCAAAGGTAGTCAAACAGCTAGGTTATACCCAGGTAACTACCCTTACTGCTGGTGAAACCGTTCCGTTAGGAGATCACATAGAAATCCGAGCTTTGCCAGGAGCACCCATTGGTCCATTCCAGCAGGAAAATGCCTATCTGATCACGCAGTTGGATAGTGGTACCAGTCTTTACTACGAACCTCATGGCTATCCCCCTGCTGAAGTCAAGGATTATGCCCCAGTAGATATTGTGATTAGCCCAGCCGTGACCTTAGAATTACCGTTACTAGGGCCAGTCATTCAAGGCCATAAGACAGCATTACAGTTGGCGCAATGGTTGCGACCCCAAGTATTTCTGCCCACAGCAGCCGATGAAATTGTAGAGTATCAAGGGGTTTTGACTTCCGTGCTGCGGCAACAGGGGAGTCTCGAAGAATTGCGATCGCAACTCCTCCAGGACAACCTGCCCACCAAAGTCATCACTCCCAAAGTAGGAGTTTCCTTGGAAGTATAGCAAGGGAACAGGGAATCGGGAATCGGGAATCGGGAATCGGGAATCGGGAATCGGGAATCGGGATGTCAAAGATTCGGACTGCCCACCAGCAAGGGATTAATCAGTGAGGTTTGAATCAGCAAACCTAACATCAACCGGTAATGGTGGGCAAAATTGTGTGATCAAGATTTCTCCAGAGCACCAAAGTGAAATTGCCCACCCTACAAGCTTTCGTGATCTCCCCATCTCCCCATCTCCCCATCTCCCCATCTCCCCATCTCCCCACACCCCACACCCCACACCCCATACCCCACACCCCATACCCTACACCCCACACCCTCCCCTTGCCTCTTCATGGGAAAACGCTACAGTAGCATAGTGTCCCACATCAACAGCGAGAAGATCCAACATGCTGGAGTTGTATCAATTTGAACTGTCCCAATACTCAGAGAAAGTACGACTAATTCTGGATTACAAAGAGCTGGACTATCGCAAAATTGAGGTAACCCCAGGAGTAGGACAGTTAGAACTATTCCAACTGTCTGGTCAAAGTAAGGTACCAGTGCTTAAAGATGGGGATACAGTGATTAGTGATTCCACTGCGATCGCAATGTATTTAGATCGCAAGTATCCTGACAAACCAATCATCCCCACCGATCCCAAAGAACGAGGACTCTGCTTACTGATCGAAGAATGGGCAGATGAATCCATTGGTACCAAAAGCCGGAAAGTGGTCTATGGCGCATTGAGCCAAAATCCCGACTTCCGCAAATCCGTCTTACCGAACCAAACCCCTGATGTGCTCAAAACAGTAGTTGGTTCCGTACCCTCGGAATTTTTAGATATTCTAGGGTTTGGTGTCGGTTGTGGCACTGATGCCGTCAAGGAAGCAAAAGATGGTCTCAAGCAAGACCTAGAAGCTTTGAGTCTGTTGCTTCTCGATAGTCCTTATCTAGTCAGCAACTCCCCTTGCTTAGCAGATTTTGCCGTAGCTGGTTTAAGTCTGCTCCTGAAATTCCCCGATGGGAATTATCTCGATATCCCCCAGCAATATAAAGGTCAAGGGATTCCTGGCTTTGCCGATAGTAACCTCTATGAAACCTTTTTTGCTTGGCGCGATCGCATCTATGCTGATTATCGCAAACCTTTAGTTTCCAATACTCCCAGCGATTCTCAACCCACATCAATTGAGATCGACTAATCATAATTGACCCTAAGCGGTCAGCCGTCAGCGCTTAGCAGTCAGCGGTCAGCGGTCAGCGGTCAGCGGTCAGCCTTTAGCTGATAGCTTAAGCGCTACGCGCACGCGTGCGCGTAGCGCTTAAGCTGAGTGCTGACTGCTGATAATAGCTATGAGGTACACAATATTTTTTGCTAGCAATAGGCATGCTAGCAATAGGCATGCTAGCATGCCTACTCCCTACTCCCTACCCCCTACTCCCTACTCCCTACTCCCTACTCCCTACTCCCTACTCCCTAATAACCCAAATGATTTAGCATTGCTATAGTCCTACAATTATGGTAATGGATTTAAGTCAACCTTTAGGTTCAGTTATTCAAGGCTCTCTGTCTGCTGGATTGGAAGTGCGATTACACCCCGATGTCTCCGTAGAAGATATGCGGGTGGGGAAATTTCTGGTAGTCCAGGGAATGCGATCGCGTTTCTTCTGTATGCTGACCGATGTGTCTTTGGGAACCTCCAGTCAGCGGATTCTGGTTAATCCTCCTAATCCCAATGATGACTTTCTACGGGATGTACTCGCAGGTAGTGGCACCTACGGTACGATTAATCTAACCCCCATGCTAATGTTTACGCCACAAAAGTCCCAATCACAACAGCCAGTGGAACTAAATGGAAAAAGTCCCTTAGGCTCATTTCAAGCTCAAAGTAGCGAAGAGATGGAATTGTTACCAGTAAAAACAATTCCCAGCCACTTTTCTCAAGTATTCGATGCTAGTGAACGGGATTTTCGGGCAGTCTTTGGCTCAGAAGATGACCCCCATCGCCGGAATTTTTCCGTTGGTCAACCCCTTGACATGGAAGTTCCCATATGTATTGACTTAGATCGGTTTGTGGAACGGAGTAACGGGGTTTTTGGTAAATCTGGCACCGGTAAATCCTTTCTAACTCGGCTACTGCTATCTGGGATTATCCGTAGGCAAGCAGCAGTAAATTTAATTTTTGATATGCACTCGGAATATGGCTGGGAAGCCGTATCCGAAGGGAAACAATTTAGTACAGTCAAAGGGTTGCGCCAGCTTTTTCCATCCCAGGTACAGGTTTATACCCTCGACCCAGAATCTACCAGACGACGAGGGATTCGGGATGCCCAAGAGCTTTATCTGAGTTATGACCAGATTGAAGTAGAAGATATCAACCTAGTCCGAGGAGAGTTAAATCTTTCTGAAGCTAGTCTAGAAAATGCCATTATTTTACGCAATGAATTTGGCAAATCCTGGATTGTACAATTGCTATCCATGACCAATGAAGAAATCCAGGAATTTTGCGAAGTAAAACGAGGTAACAAATCCTCAATTATGGCATTACAGCGGAAATTAAGCCGATTGGATGAATTGAAATATATCCGCAGTGCTTGTCCCCATAATTATGTCAAGAAAATTTTAGAATCTCTCGATGCAGGTAAGCATGTTGTCGTAGAATTTGGTTCCCAATCCAATATGCTATCGTATATGTTAGCAACTAATTTAATTACCCGTCGTATTCATAACAGTTATGTTAGAAAAGCTGAAATATTTTTGCAGTCCAAAAATGCCAGCGATCGCCCCCGTCCCCTAGTAATTACCATTGAAGAAGCCCACCGTTTCCTAGATCCAGCCACAGTACGTCAAACAATTTTTGGGATTATTGCCCGTGAAATGCGCAAGTATTTTGTGACCTTGTTAGTCGTAGACCAGCGTCCTTCTGGCATTGATAACGAAGTCATGTCTCAAATTGGAACTAGGATTACTTGTTTGCTAAATGATGATAAAGATATTGAAGCAATTTTTACTGGGGTGTCTGGTGGCCAAAGCTTGCGTTCGGTATTGGCCAAGCTCGATTCCAAGCAACAAGCATTGATTTTAGGACATGCCGTACCAATGCCAGTCGTAGTTAAAACTCGTGCTTACGATCAGAAATTTTATCAGGAAATTGGGGAGCTAGATTGGCAAGAAAAGTCCGATCAAGAGGTATTTTTAGCTGCCCAATTAGCTAGAGAAGATATAGGCTTTTGAGATAAGCTATCAGCAGTCAGCGGTGTGGGTTGTGGGGTGTGGGGTGTGGAGGGAGTGGGGGAAGTGTGACCTCAACTAGGGTGGCACAGGCTTCTAGCCTTTGACCCATAAGCACCTCAAGTAGCGTGGGCGTAGCCCAAAATCGCTGATATAGCAATCCGTCTAGGAATTCAGATAATTTTGTTCCCTACTCCCTACTCCCTACTCCCTACTCCCTACTCCCTACTCCCTGTTCCCTGTTCCCTTTGCTTAAGCTGATAGACGAAGTTTTCTAGTATGCTGAAGATATGATCCCATAAGGGTTACGAGACGTGGCAAATGCCCGATCTGGTAACATCAGGGCTTATTTTCCCCGTGATTCATCCGGGGGATAATTTAAAAGGAGATTAAAACTTGAGGAACCAAAATCCACAAAATTGGCAATCTTTACTCGGGGGGATTATCGCAGCATTAGTTATTCTCCTCACCTTTAATTGTTTTGTAATTATCAATCCCGGTCAGGCTGGAGTCCTTAGTATTTTGGGTAAAGCTAGAGATGGCGCTCTGCTTGAGGGTATCCACTTCAAACTGCCCTTCGTCTCTATAGTCGATGTGTATGATGTCACCGTACAGAAGTTTGAAGTCCCAGCCCAGAGTTCCACAAAGGATCTTCAGGATTTGACCGCTCGATTCGCCATTAACTTCCGCCTCGATCCCACTAAGGTGGTTAGTATCAGACGAAAACAAGGAACTCTACAGAATCTAGTGACCACAATTATTGCCCCTCAGACTCAAGAGTCATTTAAAATTGCTGCCGCCCTTCGCACTGCTGAAGAATCGATTACCCAACGGAGTCAGTTAAAGGAAGATTTTGATAAGGCTTTGGGCGAAAGGTTAGCCAAGTATGATGTCCAAGTATTGGATACTAGCGTCATTGACCTGAATTTTTCTAGGGAATTTGCCAAGGCAGTTGAAGAAAAACAGGTAGCTGAACAACAGGCCCAACGAGCTGTCTATATAGCACAGGAAGCTGAGCAAGAAGCTCAAGCAGAAATTAATCGCGCTCAGGGTAAGGCCGAAGCCCAACGACTGTTGGCGGAAACCCTAAAAGCCCAAGGGGGTGAACTAGTGCTCCAGAAAGAAGCGATCGCAGCTTGGCGAGATGGTGGGGCTCAGATGCCTAAAGTTCTGGTTATTGGTGGTGATGGGAATAGCAGTGTTCCCTTTATCTTTGACCTAAACAACGTACCTCAATAGCATCAAAATGTCAATAAAATAGTCAATAAATATCTAATTTAGTCAAATTAGTCGTAGTAACTGGTAGGACAGTTGAGCGTTGACTACCAAAACCCGTTTTCTACCCAGAAAGCGGGTTTTTTAAAAATAAATTGATAGCAATCGAAGTAAAGCTTAAAATATATTTATTTTACCTGTTCCCTACTCCCTACTCCCTACCCCCTACTCCCTACTCCCTACTCCCTACTCCCTTTCCTATAAATTTTTAATGAGTATTTTCACCCTACAATCCGTTCGCAAAGACTTTGGAATTAAAGAAATCCTGAAAGAAGCTAGCTTGAGTCTAGATCCTATGGATAAAGTTGGTCTAATTGGCACTAATGGTTCAGGCAAATCCACCCTATTAAAAATAATTGCTGGTCTTGAGCCCATTGATGCTGGTCAACTCTCCATTAATCCCAAAACTAAAATTGTTTACTTACCCCAACAACCAGACTTAGATGACAATAACACGGTTTTGGAGCAAGTATTTGCTGATAGTGGCCAGCAGATGACTCTGATTCGTGAGTATGAAGAACTTTCCCAGAAATTGGCTCACAATCCCGAGGATAACCAACTGCTAGCACAGCTTTCAAGTGTAACCCAGCAGATGGATGCCACAGGAGCTTGGGAACTGGAAACAAAAGCAAAAATTATTCTAAGTCAATTAGGAATAGTTGATTTTGATGCTCCCATTGGTCAGTTGTCTGGTGGCTATCGTAAACGGATTGCATTAGCAGCCGCCTTGCTAGCGGAACCAGAGGTATTGTTAATGGATGAGCCCACAAACCATCTCGATGCCATGTCCGTAGAGTGGTTACAGAGTTACCTGAATAGTTATCGTGGAGCAATATTACTGATTACTCACGACCGCTATTTTCTAGACCAGGTCACCAACCGCATTATCGAAATTGACCGGGGAGACCTGTATACATACTCTGGCAACTATTCCTACTATTTAGAGAAAAAAGCCTTAGCTGAAGAATCAGCCATCAGTACTCAACGGAAACATCAAGGGGTATTGCGCCGAGAGTTAGAATGGCTCAAACGGGGGCCAAAGGCTCGCAGTACCAAGCAAAAAGCTCGAATTGACCGTATTCACGACATGCAAGCCAAGGAGTTTAAACAAACTCAGGGTAAAGTAGAAATTTCTACCCCTGGTCGTCGAATTGGCAAGAAAGTGATTGAGTTAGACAATGTTTCTAAAGGCTATGACGCTAGAATTCTGGTCAAAGATTTTACCTACGAATTTAGTCCCGATGACCGAGTTGGCATCATAGGTGGGAATGGAGTAGGGAAATCTACCCTAATGGATATTATTACTGCACGCATTCAGCCCGATTCTGGTAACGTTGAAATTGGGTCTACCATTTATATCGGTTACTTTGACCAGCATTCAGAGGATTTGCTCGAAGCTCTTAATCAAAATCAGCGAGTAATTGATTACCTAAAAGACGTAGCAGAATATGTGACAACCGCTGATGGCACATTGATTACTGCCTCACAGATGCTGGAGCGTTTCTTATTTCCTCCCACCCAACAGTATGCACCAATTCATAAGCTTTCCGGCGGCGAGAAACGTCGCTTGTTTCTGTTGCAAGTACTGATGAGTTCTCCCAATGTACTTATTCTTGACGAGCCCACTAATGATTTAGATGTACAAACCCTAGCTGTACTGGAAGAGTATCTAGAGGGGTTTAATGGTTGTGTGATTATAGTCTCCCACGACCGCTATTTCCTAGACCGCACCGTCGATAAAATCTTTGCCTTTGAATCTGAGGGTAATATACGTCAATACCCTGGTAATTATTCCCTTTATATCGATAAAAAGCGAGAAGAAGAAGCAAAACTAGCCCAACAGATGGCTCAGACTCAAGGTAAAAAGCCTGAATCCTCTAAGGTCGAGCCCGATCCTAAAAAATCATCCAGTAATAACAAACCCCGTCGGCTGTCTAATTGGGAAAGGCGGGAATTTGAGAAACTCGAAAGTCAGATACCCCAACTGGAAGCTCAGAAAGCTGAGTTGGAGAAAACCCTTTATCAATCCCCTCCCAAAAACACCAGTGAGGTCCAGGCACTTTATCAGACCTTAGAGGCATTGACTCAGGAAATTGATACAGCAACTGAGCGTTGGATGGAGTTAGCGGAACGGGACTCTTAGATCACTACCGTTGCGATTGCCTTATGGCCACGCTACGGGAACCCATAATTTCTCTCACCACCGCTGTAATTCTACCGTTGCGCTCCTAGCGTTCCATACCCATAATTGAACTAACAACCCTTGTGATTGGCCGTTCGCGCAGCGTCGCACCGCTCCCTACTGCCTACTCCCTACTGCCTACTCCCTACTTCCTACTCCCTGTTCCCTTAGCTATAGCTGACAACCATTGGGTACACATAATTTTTCCAAAAAGTTATACATTATCGAAACACCAATATATACATATAGCTGAAATACTAAATATAGCAGTTGAGTGGTCAAACCCTTAAGTCATGTTACCCCTTACCCAATCCCTATTTCAGTGTTTCCACAGTTACTTTAATGTGATCATTTACCCTATCGCTATCAGCAATCAGCCCATCATGATTAGAGTAATAGATAATTTAAAGATATTCCCGAATTTTATCTATTTTTTTACCCTTAAATTATCCCGTATAATTACCAAAAATATCTAAACTATGATCGAAAAGTTTTTTTTAAAAAAGGGGTTAATAAAATTGATTAAAACTATCCTAACTGAATTGTGATAATTTTTCTTCCCTCTTCCCTGATTCCTACTCCCTGCTCCCTGCTCCCTTTGCTATAGAAATAATTAAAAATTAAACCAATTAAATGATAATAAACTATAAGTATAGGCGTTCCAAGGAACGCCTTTTTTTTGTGATGTTTATGATTGTTTTTATGAATGAATAATTAATCATACTAATATCGTAGTATTACTATGTTTTATTCAACTAAATTATGATTTATGGTTTTTAACCAGCACTTTTTATTTTGATGTTTATGATTGTTTTTATGAGTGAATAATTAATCATACCAATATCGTAGTATTACTATGTTTTGTTCAGCTAAAGTTTGACCATTTAAAGTTTATATAAATTATGCCAAAGCTCAAGAAAATGGTATTGACAACTATTATTTATTTTTATTACGATTGAGGAAATGAACAGCACAGCAATCATCTAATCTTCTCTCACAACACAAATTGCTCACAATCTCCGATTAGTTTAGAATCAAGAGACTTCAAGAGTAATAAATAAATAAAATTACCAACCAATTCAACCATATATTTGCCAGACATCTTTTCCAAAGAGTGGAATAGGCAAATACCATAAACACGGTTAATTTAGTTCAAGCTTGGGAATAAGTAATTTGGAGGGCAATAAAATGAGTACCAAATCTTTTGAGATTTCAAATGTTGCAGGAGCTTCTGCTAAGGCCAGGATTACGTTGACCGAGCGTCCAAATGGCACCATTCGACTCAGAGTTGATGTGATTGATGGCACAATTGGCGATCTGCGGGGTTTATTTTTCAACATTTCCGATCAATCCCTGGTTAATGGTCTTTCTGTTTCAGGAAACGACGTCACTAATACCAAGTTTCAGGTCAATAATGTGAGCAACCTTGGTGGTGGCGTCAACATGAATGGAACAAATACCGATTTTGACGGTGGGGTCACGATCGGTAGCAGTGGGATTGGTAAGGATGATATTCAATCTACCACGTTTATCCTCTCCCACAATTCCGTTGACTTAACCCTGGATCTGTTTGAAAACCAAGACTTTGGTGTGCGTCTTACCAGTGTGGGTCAGAATCGCCAGCGCAGTAGCAAACTAGTAGGTAACCTAGGTGAGATTAATGACCTACCGGTTGAAATTAATGACCTACCCGTAGCACCCAACATTGGTGACCAACAAAACCTAGATGCTGACAGTGTTATTAGTCTAGATGCCTCCTTCACCGATCCCGATGGGGATTCCCTGACCTACAGTGCTTCTGGACTACCTGATGGATTAACCATCGATTCAGTTACCGGTCAAATCACTGGCACCATTGACAACAGTGCCTCCCAAGGTGGACCCAACGGGGATGGGATGTACACAGTCACCGTCACTGCAGATGATGGCAATGGTGGCAGCACCGACACTAGCTTCTCATGGGATGTGGACAACCCTGGTCCGACTGCTTCAACCGATAGCAACAGCATCACAGAAGATGCCGTTACGGTTGAGGGGAATGTGCTAACGAATGACAACGACTCTGATGGAGATGATATAACTGTAACCACTGTTGGTGATTTTGTTGGTGATTACGGTACCTTAACCCTGAATACAGATGGTTCTTACAGCTATACATTAGATAACAGTAACCCTGATGTTCAAGGTTTGGATGAAACTGAAACCTTAACCGATAGCTTCAACTACACCAACAGTGATGGAGAAGGGGGTTCTGCTAGTTCCAACCTCAGTATTACCATTAATGGAGCCAATGATTTACCTGTAGCACCCAACATTGGTGACCAACAAAGCCTAGATGCTGACAGTGGTATTAGCCTAGATGCCTCCTTCACCGATCCTGATGGGGATTCCCTGACCTACACTGCTTCTGGACTACCTGATGGATTAACCATCGATTCAGCTACTGGTGAAATCACTGGCACCATTGACAACAGTGCCTCCCAAGGTGGACCCAACGGGGATGGGATGTACACAGTCACCGTCAACGCTGATGATGCCAATGGCAGCAGCACCGAAACTACCTTCTCATGGGATGTTGATGCTGAGCCTGACATTTTAGAAGATGGCATTTACCAGCTTTCTAATCACACAGATAGTGCTAGTTTTGGTAATGGGCATGAACATGGTCTAATTCTGACTGGCTTGTTCGTGGATAATGAGTGGCGAACCGGTGACATCAGTGTGTTTGACTTCGAGCATCCTGATGCTAATATGCGGATGAGTGTAGATGGAGACGAAATCCGGATTTTCGGTACTGCTTTCGGTCACCTAGATGTAGATGACAACTTTTCCTACAACGATAATGACCCGGGTGGTTTATGGAAAATTGACTTTACTTACAATAACGCTGATAATGTCAGCAATGATGATGATTTAGAGATTGATTCTCAATTTGCTGGAACTAATACAGGTACTATCAAGAAACTCTATGGTGACCAGGCTGAATTTGATCTAACTGACGAGGCTGGCAAGAATTCCTTCAGTTTTCAGCTTGGTAATAAAACCGATAATAAGGGTCATCGCGGCTTTGATGGCATTTCTGGCTGGGGTTGGTTGAACCACTCCAATGCTGATGAATACGTCTATCATTCTGATTGGTTGTTCACCGTTGACCCGGAAGAGCTGATTAACGAAGCACCTGAATTCACCAATCTGCCTGATAATGGTAGGCTCTCCATTATGGAGGATGGCATCAACGTAATTGATATCAATGCCATTGATGATTTCGATGCTGAAGGTCAAGGGCTACAATACTCCATTGTCGGTGGTCGGGATCAAGACTTATTCAACATTGATCAAGATACAGGAGACCTCTCTTTCAAAGATGCTCCTGACTTTGATAATCCCCTTGATCACAATAGTGACAACAAGTACAAAGTCAAAGTACAAGTAACTGACTTGGATGGGGCGTTTACCGATAAAAATCTCTCGGTGAGAGTGAATCCGTTACCTACTCCAAATTCTCCTCCTGATGCGGTGAATGACAGCGACAGCACCTTTGTTAACACCTCTGTAACTATCAATGCCTTAGCCAATGACTCTGACCCCGATGGGGATGTTCTTGCGGTTACTTCCTTGAATGGTCAGTCTATCAATACTGGTGAAACCGTCAATACTAACAATGGTTCGGTCACTTTGCTGGATAATGGACAGTTAGAGTTTACCCCAGATACTGATTTTACTGGTAACGAAAGCTTTACCTACGAGGTCAGCGATGGTAACGGTGGTACTGACACGGCTGATATATCAGTGGATGTAACTGCTCCGCCCACTCCGACAGTCACACTTGTGGGTGATTCCAGCATCATGGAAGGTGATTCTGGTAGCTATCACGTTCAAGTTGATACTGTTAGTTCCCAAGATCGCCAAATCACACTCACGATTATGGATGGGACGGCTAATCGATTTGATAACAATAATGAGATTTTCCGTCAAATTGTGAATGGAGCAATTGATGGTGGCTTCTCCTGGGGACGTTATACAGATGGAACGAATGCATTAGACGATACCACAGTAACCAACTTACGACGTGCTTATATTTTTAGAAGAGACTTTTCTGGCAGAGTGCCTTTAAACACTGTTGGTAGTGGCTTTGCTACACAAGTTGGGTCTAGCGCACAGAATTGGGACTTTAATGTCACCAAGGATGGAGTTCTTAATGTCGGCAACACAATAACAGTTACAATTGCAGCAGGACAAACTAAGTCCGACAGCTTTGAAGTTAATGCAGCACGGGAAGAAGTAGTCATTGATAACTTCCTCAGTGGTAATAATAATTTAGGACTGCGCCTAAACGATCAAGCTGTAGAGGGTTCAGGAGTCAATATTCTACGTAACGGATTCACTCGAACCAGTGATAACGAAACGTTCTCCATCAAGATTTCGGATGCGGGTGATGCACAGATTAACCAGGGGACTCTTGAGGTTGATATTCAAGATAAAACTGACTATACCTTTGTCAGCCCAATTAGCTTTGACTTGAATGGTGATGGCATTAAAACCCTAAGTATTGATGAAGGGGTTGAGTTCGACATGCTTAACTCCGGCGGCAAGGTTAACACTGGTTGGCTTTCTGGAGAAGATGGCTTTTTGGCCATTGACAATGATGGCGACGGTCAAATCACCTCCCGTGATGAGCTATTCGGTGCCGGTGTGGGTGAGGGCTTTGCCAAACTTGAGACCTTCGACTCTAATGGTGACGGCTTAGTCAATGAAAATGATGCTCTGTTTGGGGAACTGAAGCTCTGGCAAGACAGCAACGAAAACGGTATCACTGACCAAGGTGAGCTAGTTTCCCTTGACTCTATCGGCATCACTGACCTAGAGACAGCTTTCACCGATGTCTTCACCCGTGATGCTAATGGCAATCTTCACGGTGAGCATAGTACTGCTCTGTTGAACGGTAAAACCATCGACATGGTGGATGTTTACTTCCAAGTTCAATTATAATTGAATCACCTGATTTATCCTCAATCTTAATGGTTGGGGATGTTTTGTGTCTAGTTTCAGGGAGTACGTAATAGGGAGTAGAGAGTAGGGAACAGAGACTTTGGGGAAGGTAGGCCGGGCGCGGGTAGGGTGGGAAATAGGGGAATTCACGGTTTCTGTTGCGGATTTAAATTGGATATTATTGAGTTATCAAAAAACCGTAAAGCCCTATCCATGGGTTTCCTGCTATCCTGCTCCCCTGCTGTAATAACCATGGAATTTAAATGAAAACCAGCTTAATATAGCAGTTGTTAATTGGGTAAAGTACTTCGTTATGATTTTTAGGAAGCCGGGACTTACGAGCAGAGACACAAAGTAGGGAGTATGAAGGCAGCGCTATACGGGAGCAGATCAAAGTTGCAGAAAGGCTTTCAGGAAGTGTTAGGCAGAAGGAGCTAGTTCTTAAGAAATCCCGTGATTTTACCAATGATTTAAAATTACTATATTATAAACCCTATAAGTAGAGGCTTTACATGTAAAGTCTCTACTTTTTTATGAGTAAATAGTCATGATAATCTCCTTCTATTAATCAGATTATGGTACGACTGTATCTTATTCAAATAATTCTCCCCGTTCTAAGAAACTGTAAGCTAAGTTTAAAGTTTATGTAAATTGCGCCCAAACTATCCAGATTGATATTGACACCCATTAGATTTTTTTTTTACGATTGAGAAAATCAAAAGCAAAGCAATCATCGAATCCTATAATCTGCTATCACCAATTAATCACAATATCTGATTAGTTTGGAATCAATAGACTTCAACAACCATAATAATTAAAGTACCAACACATTCAACTAACTATTTGCCAGATTGCCCAATAGCGGAATAGGCAAATACCATAAATAAGGTTAAGTCACTTCAGTAAACCAATCCTCAGGAATTTAAAACAATGACATTCTTTCGTAACCGCCTAAAAACAAAAAAAAGCTTCGGACAATCCAATTGGTCTAAAAAATCTGTAAACTTTGATCCAAACAACTGTTTGCCTGCAGGAAATGACAACTGTGGCCCAAATCAGAAGTGTTTCCCTAATAGAAATGGTGGATTTGGCAAATTCAAAGACTGGTTGGATAACGATGAAAAGGACTTTTTGAGCTTTGGCAAAGGCGGTTTCCAGGGCAATTTTTTAAAGGGCCAAAAGGGTGGATTTGGCAAATTCAAAGACTTGTTTGATGACGATAAGGACTTGTTTGGATTTGGCAGAGGCAAAGGATTTGGCAGAGGCAAAGGATTTGGCAGAGGCAAAGGATTTGGCAAAGGCCGTTTTAACTGCAATCCCGTCGATGAAAATACTGGTGAAATTGGCAACAAAGTCTGGCTTGATGCTAATGGTAATGGGATTCTTGATAAAGGAGAAGAAGGGGTTGGAGGGATTAAGGTTACTCTGACTGGCGCTGGTGAAGATGGTGAGTTTGGCACTAGTGATGATATCACCAAGGTCAGAACCACTAATGATAATGGTCACTACAAGTTTAAAAACCTTGCTGCAGGGGACTACAAAGTCAGTTTCTCTGATTTACCATCTGATTTAAAGTTCACCACACCTAATGTTGGTGACCAGGAGTCGGAAGATTCAGATGTTACTGATCCCACCACTGGTATGACAGAGGTGATTACCTTAAAAGCTGGGGAAATTAACAATAAAGTTGATGCTGGGTTGGTACAAGTAACTCCTTCTGATTCTGAGCCAGTCTCGATTCTAGAAGATGGCACTTACATGCTTTCCAATCACGAAGATGGTACTAGTTTTGGTAATGGCAATCCTCATGGTTTAATTCTGACTGGCTTGTTCGTTAATAATGAGTGGCGAACCGGTGACATCAGCGTGTTTGACTTTGAGCATCCTGATGCCAATATGCGGATGAGTATCAATGGAGACGAAATCCGGATCTTTGGTACTGCTTTCGGTCACCTAGATGTAGATGACAACTTTGACTATAACGATAACGACCCGGGGGGTTTGTGGCAAATTGACTTTACTTACAATAACGCTGATAATGTCAGCGGTGATGATGATATATCGGTTGATGCTCAATTTGCTGGAATTAATACAGGTACTATCAAGCAACTGTATGGTGACCAGGTTGAATTTGATCTGACTGACGAGGCGGGCAGCAATTCCTTCAGTTTCCAGGTTGGGGATAAAACCGACAATCAGGGTCATCGGGGCTTTGATGGCATTTCTGGCTGGGGTTGGTTGAACCACTCCAATGCTGAAGAATACGTCTATCATTCTGATTGGTTGTTCACCGTTGACCCGGAAGAGCTGATTAACGAAGGACCTCAATTCAGCAATCTTCCTCAGAATGGTATGCTCTCGATCATGGAGAACGCCCCGAACGTGATCGATATCAGTTCCACTGATGATTTCGATGGTGAAGGCCGAGGGCTACAATACTCCATTGTTGGTGGTCCGGATCAAGACTTATTCAATATTGATCAAGATACAGGTGAGCTCTCTTTCAAATATGCTCCCAACTTTGAGAATCCTCTTGATCACGATAGTGACAACAACTACAAAGTCAAAGTACGAGCAACGGACTTGGATGGGGCATTTACCGATAAACGTTTGTCGGTGATGGTTAACGATGATACCACTGAGATACCCCCAATTCTAGAAGATGGCACTTATCAGCTTTCCAATCACGAAGATGGTATTAGTTTTGGTAATGGCAATCCTCATGGTCTAATTCTGACTGGCTTGTTCGTTGATAATGAGTGGCGAACCGGTGACATCAGCGTGTTTGACTTCGAGCATCCTGATGCCAATATGCAGATGAGTGTGGATGGAAATGAAATCCGGATCTTTGGTACTGCTTTCGGTAATCTAGATGTAGATAACAACTTTGACTACGATGATACCCCAGGTTTGTGGCAAATTGACTTTAGTTACAATAACGTAGAAACTGTCACCGGAGATGATGATCTATCTGTCCAAGAGCGCTTCTCTGGAATTAATACAGGTACTATCAAGCAACTGTATGGTGACCAGGCTGAATTTGATCTCAGTGATGAGGCTGGTAACAATTCCTTCAGTTTCCAGGTTGGGGATAAAACCGATGATCAAGGTCATCGCGGCTTTGATGGCATTTCTGGCTGGGGTTGGTTAGAGCACTCCAATGCTGAAGAATACGTCTATCATTCTGATTGGTTGTTCACCGTTGACCCGGAAAAGATTATTACTGGTAATAAAAGTAACAATGAGTTGAGCGGTGATGATGGTAACAATCGTTTGAGCGGTGGTAAGGGTAACGATACCCTGAATGGTGGTAATGGTGATGACATTCTCTATGGTGGTGAGGGTGATGATACCCTGAATGGTGGTGAGGGTGATGACACTCTGAAGGGTACTGACGCCATTTCCGCTGGAGCTAATACTGATGATGTGTTACGGGGTGGTGCTGGTGCTGACCGCTTTATTCTTGGTGATGTCAACCAAGCTTACTATGTAGCAGCGGGCTGGCATGACTGTGCAGTCATTGAAGACTTTAATACCGCAGAGGGAGATGTGATTCAGCTCCACGGTTCTATCGGTGATTACCAGACACAGCAGGGCAATGGCGGCACCTATCTGTTGTATCAAAACACTGATGGCTCTTCTGACATGGTCGCTTTCCTACAAAATACTACCAGCGTTGATTTCACTAGCAACAATTTTGAGTTTGTCTAGTAATCATATACTCAACACAAAACTTCAGCTTTGGGTACAGAAGGCAAGTAGGGAAAGTAGTCATCAATAATTAACCTAAGCAGTCAGCTAACGCGCTATGGGCATTAGCTGACTGTTCATTCTGTAAGATTGAAAAAACACAATAGTGAAATCCAATGTTTTGGAGGGAATCGTCTTAAGATTAATGTTCCCGGTGACTCGAGCTGAAGTTCCCTATCTCCTTTACTTGATGGTACTACCAGTCATGATGAATTTTTGTTACGATAACCGAAAACATCCTGGATCGTAAACTCTATCACTAGACTTCTTGCATCAATCTGGTTTTTGCCCCCTAGGGCGTGTTTTCAAAGTTTTTCGCAAGATTATGATCCCCCCCAGCCCCCCTTAAAAAAGGGGGGAGCCATACTAAAAGTCCCCCTTTTTTAAGGGGGATTTAGGGGGATCTCCGAGTTTGAAGACAGGCCCTAGCCCCCCAATTTTTCAGGGAATGGGAGTGGAAGTCCCCCAAATTCAATTCCGTACGACGGTGCGCGCACCGCAATGTCAGGGGTCACGGGTGTAGAGGATGATCACGACAGGGGATAATCGGGGCTTGGCACCATTGATGCAAGATGTCTACTGTAGGTGGCGGTTTCCAGGGATAATCTGCTGTAGATGGGAAAACTGAGAAGGACTAATGGTCAAAGGAACAGGGGCATCCCTGTTAACCAAACTTCTGTAGTAAACCCGACAGCAACTTGGGATCAGGACTAAAAGTCCCCAGCTAAAATTTTCCTTGGAGACATCTTAATGCTGCGACTCGAACACATTAGTAAAGTATACCCCACTGGCGAAGTTCTAAAGGATGTCAACTGGGAAGTTAAACCAGGCGATCGCATTGGCTTAGTTGGCGTCAACGGTGCCGGGAAATCTACGCAACTGAAAATTATTGCTGGAGAGATGGAACCCACCAGCGGCGTTGTTATCCGTCCTGCCAGTCTTCATATTGCTTACCTCACCCAAGAATTTGAAGTAGACCCAACCCGCACGGTCTCAGCAGAATTCTGGACGGTATTTAAGGAAGCTAACCAGGTAAACGAGGAAATCTTACAAGTGCAAAACGCCATGGAAATGGCTGATGAAGCAGAATTGGAAGGGCTGATTAGAAAACTAGATAGGTTGCAGCGCCAATTTGAAGCCCTGGATGGTTATGGCTTACAAGCAAAAATTGACAAGATTTTGCCAGAGATGGGATTTGAGCCAGAGGATAGCGATCGCTTAGTGAGTGCTTTCAGTGGTGGCTGGCAAATGCGCATGAGTTTAGGCAAAATCCTGCTCCAGAAGCCAGACGTCCTACTGATGGACGAGCCGACTAACCATCTTGACTTGGAAACCATCGAATGGTTGGAAAATTATCTCAAGGGTCTGAAGACCCCAATGGTAATAGTATCTCACGACCGGGAGTTTCTTGACCGCCTCTGTACCCAAATTGTAGAAACTGAACGGGGTGTCTCGACTAACTACCTAGGCAATTACTCAGCTTATCTGCAGCAGAAAGCCGAGATGCAGGCAGCTCAACTGAGTAGCTACGAGCGTCAACAAAAGGAAATAGAAAAGCAGCAAGCCTTTATTGAGCGTTTCCGTGCTAGTGCAACCCGGTCTACCCAAGCCAAAAGCCGAGAGAAACAATTAGAAAAAACTGAACGGATAGAAGCCCCCACTGCTAACCTCAAAACCCTCAAATTCCAATTCCCTCCTGCCCCCCGTAGTGGTGTTGAGGTAGTCAAAATCAACGATTTAGTCCATGACTATGATGACAAGATTTTATTTCTGGGAGCAGACTTGTTGATTGAACGGGGCGATCGCATTGCCTTCATCGGTCCCAATGGTTGCGGTAAATCCACCTTACTCCGCATGATCATGGCAATGGAACAGCCCACAGAAGGAATAGTAAAACTAGGCAAACACAATGTCATTCCTGGTTACTTTGAGCAGAATCAAGCAGAAGCCCTAGAATTAAGCAAAACGGTCATGGAAACCATCCATGATGAAGTCCCAGACTGGAAAAATCAGGAAGTGCGTACCCTATTGGGACGGTTTCTGTTTACTGGGGACACGGTCTATAAAAAGGTTGAGTCCCTTAGTGGAGGCGAAAAAGCCCGCCTTGCCTTAGCCAAAATGCTCCTTTGTCCTGCTAATTTACTAATTCTGGATGAGCCGACTAATCACCTGGATATCCCAGCCAAAGAAATGTTGGAGGAAGCACTCGGTACCTATGATGGTACAGTAATTATTGTTTCCCACGACCGCTATTTTATCTCGAAAGTGGCAAACAAAATAGTAGAAATTCGGGATGGCGAATTCTGCACCTATCTAGGAGATTACCACTACTATCTCGAAAAGATTGCCCAGGAAAAAGAAGAAGCTCGCTTAAAAGCGATCGCTGCGGCCAAAGCGGCTAAAAAAGCTGCCAATGCTAGCAAAAAGACTAAAAAGACTAAAAAGAAAGCTGCTGCTAAACAAAAGTAACAACAAAAGTGACATATAGCAGTTCTCAATACCAAATTGAGAACTGCTATATTACTTATTACCGATTATAGCTTTTATCATAGCTATAAGGTACACATTATTTTTTCCCTGCTCCCTGCTCCCTGCTCCCTGCTCCCTGCTCCCTGCTCCCTGCTCCCTAAAACCCAGAGATTTGTACCTCATGGGTATAATACTTGCTATAAAAGCTTATTGCTGAAGTGCTGAGGAGTCAACTATATTGCTGGTTAATCTCTGCAATACCTGATCAATATCATTCAAATCACCGACAATCCGCCGGACAGGCTCGGGCCATACTCTGAGTAGTGTCGGTGTAGCCGAGATATGATCGGTTTCTGCCAGTTCTGGGTGCTTGAAAACATCAATAATTTTTAGGGTATAGGGATGACCTAAATGATTCTCTAACAACTGGTATAGACTCTTGAGAGTATACTCAGTTTCTGTACTATGTCCGGAAACAAACAAACGCAGGACATAGCTATGGGTAGGTTGTACCTGGGAGTGAGACACATCAGGCAGGGACATCCTGGATAAAGAATCAGGTTTGCTGACATCGGTGGCAGTAAGTGAGTCTGTACTATCAGTGGCAGACTTAGATAAACCCGGGAGCTTTTCCATAGCTCTCAAATGTTCCTGAGGTGAAGATCTGCCAGAGTTTTGGTTAGTAACCCTTTCTGGCAAAACCTCTTCTGTATCAGAGTAGGATAATGGCTCTGGGCGGTCAATGCGCAGGATCAAGTCATGGTTTTGCCAGAGTTGGGGAAACTGATTGCGATAAGTTTCTAGCACCGCCGGGTCACAGGACTCTTCCTCCCAAGGAGCTACTTGCCACATCAGGTTTTCAGTCCCAAATACTGCATTTAACAATGCCTGATGATGTTGCACCAACCAATGAATTTCTGCTGACATGCGCAACTGATTGGTTTGAGGGTCAATCCACCGATCAATGGTGGCAGTATATCCGGGGACTAAAAAATGAGGTGGCTCTGGTAACCCCAGTATTTCCTGTAAACTCGCACACAGATGCAGATGCCAGTGACTCTGCTTATTAAAGTCAATGCTATACACTAGATCTTCCCCTGGTGTAAATATAGCAATACCTTTAAACAGTTGGGGCAAGGGGGTTTCATCCAGCATATGCTAGTACTATGTCGTCAATTTAGTTTGATACTAATGGTTTTATTTTATAGTTTATAAGCGTTATTTTAATAGTTTATAAGTGTTATTTTAATAGTTTATGTTTTAGGGGTTAGGTGTTAGGAGTTAAGTCTTAATCCCTAATTCCTAATCCCTAATATAAGCGTGACTAATCCCTAGATCCGACCGCGCAACATCATTGCGATCTCGTTGGGAGTGGGTGACTTTTCCAAGGCAGTTTCCTCAGTAATACGCCCCTCTTGATAAAGAGCGAACAAGGATTTATTTACGGTAACCATACCGTCAAATTCACTGGCCGCCATCAGTTGTTCAATTTCTTCGTATTTGCCCTTGAGAATGTAATCCTTAATGGATTCAGTATTAATCAGGATGTCATGAAAAGCAGCACGCTTGCCATCAGTAGTACGGCACAACCCTTGGGAAATGACTCCTACTAGGGCTTCTGATATGGCCACCCGCATGGGAGCCTGTTCTTCTGGATTGTAGAGATTGAGAATCCGCTCAATGGTTTTCACGGCACTGTTGGTATGCAAAGTACCCATGACCAAGTGACCAGTTTGAGCAGCCTTGAGAGCTGTATTGACTGTTTCTCGATCTCGCATTTCCCCAATCAGAATCACATCAGGGTCTTCCCGCAAAGCCGCTTTCAATGCCCGGTCAAATTTACGGGTATGCATTCCTACTTCCCGCTGTTTAACCAGAGATTTGCGACTTTGGTGGATAAATTCAATGGGGTCTTCAATGGTAATTATATGCCGCGCCATATCTTTGTTCATATAGTCTATCATGGCGGCCATGCTGGTAGATTTTCCGGAACCTGTGGGACCGGTGACCAAAATGAGACCTTTATGGTAGTGACAGACATCTTTCAGGATTGCAGGCAACCGCAACTCCTCAAGGGTCAATATCTTCAGGGGAATAATCCGCAAGACCATTGCAGGACCAAGAAGGCTATCGAAGACATTAATCCTGACCCGACTAAACTCGTACTGAGTTGCCCCATCAAATTCCAAATCTTCTCTAAAGCGCCGGATTTCCTCATCAGTCATTACTTCTTTGAGCCAACAGTTAAATGTTGCGTTATCTGTGACTGGATACTCCGTTGGCTCCATTTCACCGCGACTCCGGAAACGGGGAGTTTCACCAACACCTAGATGAATATCAGACACTCCTTTCTCAAAAGCCTGACGGACAATGCTTTCTAAGCTTGACTGTCCAGGGGGCAGACCGATACTCTGGGGTGTCTTCTGGTGCTGATTGGCGGATGGTTTGGCTTGGACGTTAGTGGCTGAATTCTGAGCTGCTGTGGCCACAGGCCGAGGGCGTGAGGCTACTGCGGCACCGCCTTGACCGTTTCTTGGAGCCATGGCTCTTGGTTGTGCAGGTCTCGATTGATTGCCTTGAGCAGATGCTGCTCTAGACGCTATATTCAAAGGCGGTGGTGCTGGTGCAATGCGGGGTGAGGACTGTTGATCTGTCATCTTTCAACTACCAACTACAGTTGGGCTACGAGAATTTATTTTACAAACTCTTACTCAAAGTTTTCCCAACAGTTAGCGTTGAGTATAACTTATAACAGTTCTACCTTAAGTAAGGGATTTTAGTCTTGGGTTAATGGCATTAGGGAGTCGGGAGTCGGGAGTCGGGAGTCGGGAGTCGGGAGTCGGGAGTCGGGAGTCGGGAGCGGTGCGACCCCGCGCTTTTTCAAAGCTAAGCGTGAACGGGCACTCCCTGGGAGTCGGGAGTCGGGGTAAGAAATTTGAGTGTACCTGATAAGTATAAGAAACGCTATACACCAATTTCATTTCTTTGAACTATAAATGGTGATCAGGTGATGTGTTGATAGGACTATGTATGTTTTGAAATCCCTTAGCTGTCACCATCTAATTGTTTGTTATTGTTTGTGATTGTTTATTTTTGAGTAAGCAGCAAAAACTCTAAAATCTTCTCCCCTGCTCAAAACTAGATTTAAGATCAGCGTGAGGGCGGGGCGCAATCCGTGAGGGCGCAAGCAAAGGGTTACTAAAATTCAAAGCACCCCTAAGATGAGGATTGAGCAAGGGACGGGGGGGGTAACTCCTAATCACAAATACCTAATATGAGTAATTTAGCGTAATTATAAGTAATTATGCTCAATATGAGGAAACTACTCAATTTGGATAATATATATTAAGCAAATTATAACAAATGTTAAGCAAATCGGAGTCAACCCCTCACCCATCCTGATCCGATTCGGTGACCCTAGCTCCATTTCTTGTTCTTGGGACTCTATAACTTATCTCTATCACTGATTCGGTCTATATAACTGTGACATACTCCTACACTGACTCTGCTCTTACAGAGCCGCTTCGCGAACGAGTTCAGTGTAGGCTTCTTGCCAACTCCACCCAACGGTTCGGATACTCGGCAAGCTTTATTAACGACACGGGATG
>NZ_JAAHHS010000829.1 GCF_010692395.1 Moorena sp. SIO3H5 | reverse complement strand
CAATTTGATAATGGTTTCTTTGTGTATCGAAGATAGTTTCTACTTCAATATCTCCATAAGATGGTTTATAATTAGCATATTTGGTGAGAAATTTTTGAACATACTGCTTATATTTATCTAACTTTGCCATCTCACAATTTATTTAGGGTGTAGTATCTTTCTCTTTTAGTTCTTGGTCAATCTCACTAATAAATTTTTCAACTTTAGAGATAATATCATCGACCATCATGTTATCAATATTTATCTCTTGACCTTCTTTCGTCCTACCATTTCTATGTACTAAATCGTGTCTAATTGATACTGCTTTGTTAATTTCAGAAAAATTTGGAAATACAATATTCAGTGTCCCTTCGTACATCTTACTAACTTTAGGTAAATTATGATAAATAACTTTTAACATAGCTTTTTTAGCTATCTCTTCTGCTTTATTAGCAATGTCTAGGACTTCATTCATGCCAAGTTTTTGATCTTTGAAATCTTTGAAAGACGTAAAAAAAGAGTTTAAATAATTTTGGTTTGACAAAACTGTGTTTATGAAGGCATCAGATAAGTAAGTTTCGAGACATGCTATTGCACCAACATAAAGATGTCTTTTCAGAGTTTTCTTCGCTTTCGTATTTGTCACACTCAGCTTATTTAATATTCTCAAATTCTCTATCTCATCTAAAAAAGTAAGATGAAAAGTTGTATTAGAGAGTATTGCTTCTAATTGATCTTTGTCTGTATAGTCATCTTCTATTTCATCTGCCTGCCAGGACTTTTGCCAAGTTCCAGTTCGGCGTATTTTGCCAAGCCCCATAAACTCTGTATAGAGACGTGGAACAATCTTATCTATTAAAAACTGTTCCCAATATTTGATGCGCTCGTGAGTTTGAAAAGAATCCCCATTATTGCCATAAAAATCATTAAATGTTAATGTTTCTGACTTTTCTTTGAATCTTTCATAGACTGGTTCCACTGGATAAAACCAAGGCTGGATATCATTTTGAGTTAAGCATTGCAGAAATTTTTGCCCATACA
>NZ_JAAHHS010000828.1 GCF_010692395.1 Moorena sp. SIO3H5 | reverse complement strand
TACAGTCGCCATCGTAAATAACGTGATATCCCATTGCTGCCTCTTTCCTAAATCCTAGTTTATCTGCCCCAAAATAGCTTATAACGCTATGTTTGACTACTACTGTAGTCCTAAACATTGCCGAAGTTTGCCCTATCAAGTTTGAATTGAATAGTTCACCAAGGGGACCGGAGCCGTGGCTAATTTAATTCGACGACTGTCAGCACACCGGGACTGTTCGTTGAGGTAAGTTTTGGGAGTTATACACAAATTCAACATTTTGCCAACACAATCACCCACATCAGTATTCAAGACTGTAACTAGCTTCCTGCGGACCGGAGCCGTGGCTAATTTAATTCGACGACTGTCAGCACACCGGCACGGAATTGCGACCTAGGGCGCGCATAAAAGACAAAATTGAGGCTGATAACTTAATTGAACAGACTATCACAACTATAAACCTAACCTCCCTCACCTATACTCAGGAGGTCTGATGCAATGATAATACGATGGCGGCAGTTATTGGTTAGAATAACAATTTGGCTAGCAGCTGAAATCATCCTCAACTTTCTGGGGCTGGACAATCTAGCTGACTATAGCGAGTTCATATACGAGCAGGAGGTTGCCCTATCAAGTCAATACACCCTTCCAGCCATTGAAAGGCTACCCCTTTCCTAGTAAACCTTGGTAAATATTTATAGTCAGTTCCTGTGAAGATGAAGTGCTTTGCGGGGTTACGGGTCGAGGGAGTGATAAGCTGTAAGGTATATATATCATCTAATTTACATATTTAATTTATTAATTTTATTTAAATTTATATATTGAATCGGCAAGGGACCCCTGACGCAGAGGAGCAGGGGATAAGGTTAATCGGTATGCGCGAGCTTACCTCAATCCCTAAAGGGGCGAGATTTTAACCTTTCATTCCCAGCAGAAGTGTCTTCGGCTACAGTTCTTTGAGCTATCTTGGATAAGAATTGTAAAAGAACACTTAGCTAGATGCAAAACGACAACAATTATTTCGGTCAACAAATAGGAAGAACACA
>NZ_JAAHHS010000827.1 GCF_010692395.1 Moorena sp. SIO3H5 | reverse complement strand
CTATCTCAGCAATCGATTTGTGAATTTTGTATTGTTGTACGGGATTAGTCATCACATGAATGACGGTTTCAATTGGCGGACATCCAGGTTCGGTACATTGCAGTTGACTTAAAGAAATAGAAATTTCATCATCAATTTGCAAAGCTTGATAAATCCATTGTTTAAGTTGCTGAATTTCCTGATAACTCGCTTTTTGAGATTGCCTACCAAAAGAAAAACTCATATCATTAATGTGACGTACTTAATAGCTAAAATTAATGACTAAATAGTTGTATGCAAGTCAATAGCCGATTGTAAATGAGTAACAGTTTCATTGATTGATAGCGCTCCTAAATCCCCGGATTTTCGGGTACGCACGCTCAAAGTTTGGTTTCCCATCTCTTGTTTTCCTACTACAGCAACTACAGGAATTTTTTCTAACTCAGCATTACGAATTTGTTTACCTAATCTTTCTCCACTACCATCAACTTCTACTCTTAATCCTTCTTTATGCAATTCCTTGGCTACGGATTCTGCATATTCTCTTACTTCATCACTGACTGGCAATAATCTACATTGAACTGGTGCTAACCACAAAGGGAAATCACCGGCATAGTTCTCAATTAAAATGCCAAAAAAACGTTCTATTGAACCAAAAATTGCCCGATGAATCATAATTGGTCGTTTTTTACCATCGTCAGCAGCAACATATTGCATATCAAATCTTTCAGGTAAATTAAAATCTACCTGAATCGTTGAACATTGCCACAAACGACCAATGGCATCTTGAATTTTTATATCTATTTTTGGTCCATAAAAAGCACCGCCACCTTCATCTATAATATAGTTCCAACCTTTATTATCCAATGCTTCTTTTAAAGCCGCAGTTGCTAATTCCCAAACTTCATCTGTTCCTACTGATTTCTGGGGACGGGTAGAAAGATTGATTTCGTAATTATTAAAACCAAAGTCAGATAAAATCTGTTCGGTAAGATTCAATACTCCTAAAATTTCATCAGCAATTTGATTGGGTAAACAAAAGATGTG
>NZ_JAAHHS010000826.1 GCF_010692395.1 Moorena sp. SIO3H5 | reverse complement strand
GCAAGGAGTTCTCCTGAAGAGAGACTCAAATCAGGGTTGATGATTTACCGTCAACCATAAACCGATTACTTAAACCATCTAAGTCAACAAAGATACAAGTTAATGATGCCAGTTATATGCTGACCAGTTCCACCGAAGCATTTTGGTCAATCAGTTAGCTAATCAGTTAGCTAAAGATCGCTCAACGACATTAACTAACTCTGATGTCCAGTGGTGAGCAAGTTGAGAATTGGCGGCTTCAACCATGACCCGGATCAGGGGTTCAGTACCAGAAGCACGAACCAGAATTCGACCTTGGTCTCCCATGGCGGCTTCCCCTTTTGCGATCGCATTCGTGATCGCCTCACACTCTTGCCATCGACGTCGGCGTTCTCGGTCTTCTACCCTGACATTACGCAGCAGTTGGGGGTAAGTCTGGAAACTTTGGTCTACTAACTCCCCTAAGGTCATCCCAGATTCACGAACCAAAGAAGCTATATGTAAAGCAGTTAACATGCCATCCCCAGTCAAACCATAATGGTGACAGATGATATGTCCCGATTGCTCACCCCCTAGCATAGCTCCAGTTTGGAGCATTTTAGCTTGGACATGCTGATCTCCGACCGCTGTCCGTAGGAATTTACCCCCCAACTGCTTCCAGGCTCGTTCAAATCCTAAATTTGCCATTACCGTTGCTACCATTAGGTCTTCTGGTAGCTTTTGGGCAGCACGTAAGGTTTGACCCCAAAAATAGAGGATGTAATCTCCATTGATCTCCCGACCTTGGGCATCTACTGCCATCAATCGGTCTGCATCACCATCAAACGCAAACCCAAGATCTGCTTGGTATTCTTTTACCGCAGCTTTGAGCGGTTCGAGGTGAGTAGAGCCACAATTGACATTAATGCGATCGCCATCTGCCTGGTCATGTAAGCAAATGACTTGTGCCCCCAACTGCTCAAATACTTGTCCTGAGAGTCGCACTGCTGCCCCCCAAGCCAAATCCAGCACAATCTTCATGCCTGTGGTGGAGGATGATTAGGTCTAG
>NZ_JAAHHS010000825.1 GCF_010692395.1 Moorena sp. SIO3H5 | reverse complement strand
CCAAAAAACTAGAAGACTTAGAACCAGCATATTATATTGAAGAATTAGTAGATCAGTTTGTTAAAGCTACCAGAAGTTCCATTGAAGGTGGTTTATCCATTCTCTTAGCAGGAAAAGAAGCTGATGGTAATGCCCTCAAAGGTATACCCATTGTGGTAGATTTTGTCTCTTTGTATATCAAATACCTAGCTCCTAAAGGTACAAAAAATACCCAACCCACCAATGAGAAATTGGCGCAAGTAGCACAAGAACAGTTCGATAAACTATCTGAAATTGCCAAAAATTATGGGATAAAAATGTAGAGCGATCGCAATTAAAATCACCGGAGTTCGGGATAAGCTGAAACCTTCATTACATTGTTGCTTAATTCTGGTATGTATTAATGTATTTGTGTAGTTTCAGCCATTCAAGGTTAAATAAACTTTCTCAACCCGAACTCATATTAACTTAGCAATCCCTCCTGTATTAGCATTTTTAAAGAAGGCATCAACCTATCTGGTTGTATATTTTCCAATCGCATTGGTCCTGATTCCTCTGGAATCCAAACCACGGCATTTTGATGCTGGGCAAAATCTCTATTAAAGCGTGCAATATCCTCAATACTCCACTCATCCCGAATGGATTTACCGAAGACAACCAATGTATGAATAAATTGCACAAAAAGACTGCTGATGCAGTCTTCCTTTTGCTTTGTATTTGGCATATCCAAAAGGGGATGAGGGTTAATAATTTGAGCAAAGTTACGCCAGCCTAGTTGAGCACTACTCAATAGTGGATCGCAGTAGCTAGTAGCACCAAGATGCTCATATACGTACTTCCAGCGAATTGCATATTGGCCTGATAATATCCAAATCTGACGGATACAAGCTTCGTAGATTTCCCGGGCGACCTGAATTTGAGGAGCAAGTGACCACGAGCACTCCATTTCGCTACGAAAGTAACTTGTCAAGCTATTTATCCCTGCAATTACTGTCTCATTATTCCTACCTACTTTAGCAATTTTTAGATAGTCCCATTCTCTGTTTGGCTC
>NZ_JAAHHS010000824.1 GCF_010692395.1 Moorena sp. SIO3H5 | reverse complement strand
TAGAGAAAGCTTATTCAAAAGTTTTTCAAATGCCGGTTGCGAAAATAAATATTGCTCCACAAGCACTTTTGATGGCTATCACTCAAATTCAGGTGGTCTCTAGTTTGTACGAGCACGCTTTAAGTCGAAAGCGAGTAACTGAGCTAGGAAAACAATTACAATCATGTGTTAAATGGCCACAGGCCATAGAATCATTGCTTAACCAGGGATGGGAAGTAATTGATAGAAAAGCAACCGCTTCAATAGATACAACCAACGCCGTTAACCTACTCGATAAGTTAGTTGAATGTGCTAATGATGAGCAATCCTCATCACAAACAATTGGAGATTATGTAGATACTAATATTCCTGTAATAGCTCAAATGCAGCAGGAATATGGCTCAAGGTTAGAAAAACTAACTCAAGAGCAAAAGATTCATTTATTAAGTCAACTTTGTGATGACATAAGCATTACAAATAGTGAATTTATTTCTCTTGATATTACTTATAAGTTAGGTGAAGAATTGAAAAAATCTTTAACCGAACATCAAGATGTGATTGATTTGATTAAAGCAATTGCTAGTAATTTGTGATGAACAATAGAATACCTACTGATGAAATGCATTTATTAAGGCAACAGCCTAAAATAAATATTTTTCTTACCCATTGTGACCTGGAAATAATTATTAAGCAATTACAACTAATATCTTCTGACCCTATAAACGTTAACAATCCCATGGGGAAAGAAACACATGATATTGAATCTTATTTAAGCTCTATTTTTCAATTGCAATTAATTTTAGGAATAAACCCTAAAACTAAGAAACATAAAATTTTAGCGCTTCCCTTTGATATTGTAGTTATTTTAATCCAACTTCGTTTAGCATCAACTTACAAAGTAAATGTGGGAATGAACAAATTATTGAAAGGATTATGCATAGTTTGATTGATGATATGAAATCAATTTTAGATCTAACTCCTTGTCTTAAGAGGAATCTTATAGACGATAAAGGTAATTTACCAAAATGGAGTAATTAATAAAATCCCTACA
>NZ_JAAHHS010000823.1 GCF_010692395.1 Moorena sp. SIO3H5 | reverse complement strand
TCCCAGGGATAAAAAGGGTGAATTTATCCCCGTATCTCCAAAAATACCACTAATTGCTGTTAGTATAATTGCTGGCTTATTATTGGGGAGTTTAGCAGCTTTTGGGATTGAGAATGTAAACAATGTCTTCTATGATTCTGAGGATGTTAAAAATGAGTCTCAATTACCTTTATTGGGTGTGATTCCCTTCACTAAAGAACTACAAAATTTACCACAACCTAAATCTGATGTAGTTCAGCTAAATCCCCATAAAATTACTCAATCCTCAACTGAAGTTTCACCAAAGCATCAATCTAGAATAGAATCTCCTCTATTAGAAGCCTTTTGCTCCCTATATACAAGATTCCAATCCCGTAGGGGTGATATTCCTTTTAAATCAATTGCAATCGCATCAGCAACAACTGGTGATGGTAAATCTACAATTGCCATAAATCTTGCCCAAATGGCAGCAGAAGCAGGTCAAAAAGTCCTCTTAGTGGATGCTAATTTACATCACCCCCAAATTCATGAAAAAATAGGTTTAACTAACAATCAAGGACTTAGTGATGTCTTGATTGGTAATCTCAATTTGAGTCATGTAATTACCCAATCCCCTACAGAACAAAACTTATTTGTAGTTACTGCTGGTACTATGTTACCTAATCCAAGTAAATTATTTTCATCTAGTAGGATGCAAAATATTATGGAAATCGCCAAAACAAGTTTTGATTTAGTTGTTTATGATACTAGTCAAATTTTGGGTGTTTTAGATAGCAATATTTTAGCCCAGCAATTGGATGGAACTATTTTAGTTGTTGGATTAGGTAAAACACCACGCCCCACTTGGGAAAAAGCATTAGAGGAGGTAAAAGCTGCTCAAATTAAAATTATTGGTATTGTTACTAATTCCTTGAATAAAAAAGCATGAAACAGTCAAATTCGCAATATTTACAAGAATAAATTTTATTTTTTATTGCAAATAAAATGAAAAAAATTTCCGTAATTATCCCGGTATATCAGGGGGAAAAATATATAAAATCTACTGTAGAATCTGTACT
>NZ_JAAHHS010000822.1 GCF_010692395.1 Moorena sp. SIO3H5 | reverse complement strand
CTAAATTAATTAGTGAAGCTGAACAACAAAAAGAAGTAGAGCAGACTATAGCAAAACACAATGATATTTTAGAGAGATGGACCCAAACCACTACGAGGGAACGTCAAGAAATCTTAGGAGCTTATATGCGTCTTCAGATTGCTAAGGCCATAGGTATAAGCCCATCTGATATACATATGCAACAGTCTATCAAGTATTTAGGAATTGACTCTCTGATTGCTGTCAAGCTGAGGAATCAGTTGAGAACTGATTGGTCTGTAGATTTAGCTGCGGTGAAATTCCTAGACGATTTGAGTATGAATAATTTGGTAATGCTAGTGGAAGAACAGATAGAAAATGCTCATCAGCAAGACAGGGAAAACCCCAGCCTGAGAATAATAGATAATGATGATTGGTTAGAAGGGGAATTATGAATTTAGTTGAGTTTCTTGAAAACCTCTCACAGCAGAATGTGGAATTGTGGGTTGAGAATGATAAACTACGTTATCGTGCTCCCAAAGAAGCATTAACTCCCATATTGTTAAATCAAATTAAGCAACATAAAACAGAAATTGTTGATTTCCTGAGTGAGGATTTTGATAGCTCTAAATCCTATCCTCTCAGTTATGGTCAGCAAGGTCTATGGTTTATGTATAAGCTTGCACCCCATAGCGCAGCTTATAATATTGCTTTTACAGTTCGTATCTGTTCCCATTTAAATATTCCGGCTTTGCAACGGGCTCTAGAGACATTGGTAGCTCGTCACCCGACACTACGGACTAAATTTAGTCAAGGAGATGGTGCACCTTTTCAAGAAATCCACGAATCCCAAGAAGTCTACATTGAAACCATTGACGCTTCAAGTTGGGATGAAGATAAATTGACTAAGGAAGCGATCGCAGCATATAAGCATCCTTTCGATTTGTCACTGGGTGTAATGCGAGTAACTTTATTTACTCTTTCTTCCCAAGAGTATGTATTATTACTGGTAATACATCACATTGCTGTTGATGGTTTCTCCTTTGGGATTATTCTAAATGAGTTGCGTTTGCTCTATGAG
>NZ_JAAHHS010000821.1 GCF_010692395.1 Moorena sp. SIO3H5 | reverse complement strand
TTAATCGAAATCATTTTCAATACCATTTTCTAGATTTATTTGAATGCTCATATATAAAGCAGAGCTAGTAGGAATAAAAGTGATTGTTACCGAAGAGAGTTACACTTCCAAATGTTCCTTCATTGACTCAGAAACTTTAGAAAAACAGTCAAGTTATAAAGGCACAAGAGTCAAACGTGGATTATTCCGTAATCAATCAGGAATATTGATTAATGCTGATTGTAATGGGAGTGGAAATATTATAAGAAAAGTAGTCCCCAATGCTTTTGTTGAAGGGATACAGGGTGTTGTAGTTCACCCAGTGAGGATTACTCCTCACAAATAAATAAATTCTATGGTCAATGTTATATTTGACTATAAAATTTACAACTATAATTTGGTAAAAACATTTGTTTTTTGCGAATGACAACAATCAAGCTGCTCAACAATCGCTATCAAGTAATTCAAGTGTTAGGTGGTGGTGGTTTTGGTGAAACCTTTCTGGCGGAAGATACCCACATGCCTTCCCGTCGCCGTTGTGTCATTAAGCAACTCAAACCAGTCACCAATGACCCCAAAACCTATGAAATGATTCAGCAAAGGTTTGAGAGGGAAGCAGCGACTCTGGAGTATTTGGGGGAAGGTAGCGATTCCATACCCAAACTTTACGCCTATTTTTCTGAAGATGGACAGTTTTATTTAGTCCAAGAGTGGATTCAAGGACAAACCCTCACAGATATTATTGAATCCCAAGGGACTTTCAATGAAACTATTGTCCGGGAAATTGTTGTGAATTTGTTATCGATTTTGAATTATGTCCATAGCAAAGGTATTATTCACCGAGATATCAAGCCCGATAACGTCATTTTGCAACCATCCTCTCAACCATGGGGAAAACCAATCCTCATCGATTTTGGAGCCGTTAAAGAAACAATTCGTTCTGTAGGTAATTCCCCCGGTGTACCCGCCCCTTCCTTAGTCATTGGTACACCAGGATATATGTCTAGGGAACAAGCCACTGGACATCCAGTATATGGTTCAGATATCTACAGTTTAGGGTTG
>NZ_JAAHHS010000820.1 GCF_010692395.1 Moorena sp. SIO3H5 | reverse complement strand
TAATAAAGTAGTTTTACCAGCACCATTCGGACCAATCAAACCCACCCGTTCCCCTGGCTTAATGGTGAGATTTATATTGCGTAAACTATCCGGTTGGTCTGGGTAGGAAAAATACAGACTATCAATGGCAAGGGCGTAGTGTAAGGAAGTAGGTGACTGATAGGGTTCAATGTAATCTTCTCGGTAAAAAAATTCTTGTTGTTTCTGTGTCACGGTAAAAGTCTTAAGTCTGAAGTCTGTTCGCATAGCGTGGCCTATTGGCCAAGAATGAAATCGTTTCGCCTGATAGCGTTCGCTGTAGGTTAGGCTGAATTCAGCAGCCATATTAATTCCGGTTAATCACTTATAGTCGGGGTGAGGGAATTGTGTTAAGTGTTAATTTAATTATTAATTTTATTTAATTTAAATTAACAAAACCCCAACCCAAACCCTAAACTTATAAGTCGTTAACCGGAATCAATATTACCTTGATTTGATTACCATTAATTAGTTATCATTGATGAGTCTGAATTCCCTTCGGTCATGCTTATGTTAAAAGAATTTCTGCGATCACAAATCCTACTGAAATCAAGCTAGTCAGTCCCATAGCAATGTAGTGGTGGAAACTAGCAGTGTTTGTACTAGACCCAATACGCTTTCCCCTAGGAAGGGGTAATGAAAAGCTCTGTGTTCTAGTCTCTATTGTCACACCAGAACTTTCAGAAACCATAAATTGAGAGGTGTTACTATACCCTCGTAAAATCATCGCTTTATAGACTTGCTGGGATTGCTGGTAACTGCGCACCAAAAGTGTTCCGGTTAGGGAAGCTAAAAGTCTCAGGTTACGGTAAGTACGGGCAAAGGATTCCAGTAGCGAAGCAACTGGGTGACCTCCAAATTCCTGCCATGAAAGCTTTGGTCCTTTGGCACGAAAACCTCGCAGCTGCATTGCCCGCTTCATTTTAGCTAGGTCGTTACTAAATTGCTCGATATAGCGGTAAGACAACAGAGTCATATCCGCTAGCAGTGACGGCAGACCAAGCGATCGCATAGCTTTGATGTTGGA
>NZ_JAAHHS010000082.1 GCF_010692395.1 Moorena sp. SIO3H5 | reverse complement strand
TCGAATGTTGCTAATAAACCCATGCGGAGTGTGATCCAGGGTGTAGGCGATCGCATTGAGAGTTTCTTTGACCGTTCTTGGCAAGCTGATGAAAAGCGTCAGACTCGCTTGGTGTTGATTGGGCAAGGGTTGGAGCAGTTACGAATTCAGGAGGTATTTGGGTAATCAAGGGAATCGGGAATCGGGAATAACCAATTTAGTAGAGTGGGCATCTTGCCCGCTCGGGAATGAAACCAATAGCAGTAGAGTGGGCATCTTGCCCGCTCGGGAATGAAACCAATAGCAGTAGAGTGGGCATCCTGCCCGCTCGAAGATGAAACAGGCAAGATGCCTGTTCTACCAAGATGCTGGAACATGAAACAGGCAAGATGCCTGTTCCACCAAGATGCCGGAACATCAAACAGGCAAGATGCCTGTTCTACCAAGATGCTGGAACATGAAACAGGCAAGATGCCTGTTCCACCAAGATTCCTGTTCCACCAAGATGCCGGAACATCAAACAGGCAAGATGCCTGTTCCACCAATATGCCCATTCCACAGATCAGATTACTGTGCAGTTTCCATGTGAGGTATGTAAAATAATAATCTACAAATCAGCCTCAGTGAAACGATGTTAAGTCGGGAAATTACCTATTCTCAAGCAAAAGCTAACCTAGCTAGCATCCTCGATCAAGTTTACGAGCAACGCCACATTATCGTAATCAAGGGTGATAACCAGAAAAATGTCGCATTAATTGCTGAAGATGAATTGTCCAGCATATTAGAAACTATTTATTTGTTGCGATCGCCAGAAAATGCCAAACGCCTGTTTAGGGGGTTGGAATGGGCAGAGTCAGAAGAAGCTACTCCTCAACGTTTGGAAGAACTGAAAGAGGAATTGGGTATTAAGTCGTGACAAGCGTAAGAAAGACGGCATTACTTTTTCACAGAGTTTAAATTCAGTCAATATATCAAAAATATAGCTACAATACAGCCAATGCTCCCATTTTTAGTGCATTGAGGGTGCTCATGGCTGAAAAGGGATAGAGCATTGGCTTTAGAGTGAGGGGCTAAGGAGAAATTAGGTATGAGTGGCGATCGCAATATTGAAGCTGGTAGAGATTACCGAGAAACCTACAACAACGACCAAGGTACTTACACCGAGAACAATTACTACAATAACCCAGAGCAAAAACAAAACCTCGGGGAAGCTGCAGCTGAGATTCAAGAATTACCAGAGACCTTAGACAAAACTTACCCTACCGATACTACCAGTGACAAGAAGAAGGTAGCAGCAGCAGCAGTTGAGAAGATTGACACTAACCCTGCTTTCAGTAGTAGATTACTCAGTGCATTGAAAGCTGGTTTTATCAGTGCTTTTGAGCAACTCCTGAACAATCCGGCTGTTAGTTTTTTGATCAATGCCCTGAAACACTGGCAGCAAACTAAGCAGTCTTAACACCAGACTAGACCTGTATTACCCTAGCTTGATTGACAGTTGTGACTGAAGAACGAAAGCGGCCAGAGCGTGAAATTAAGACAGGAAATGATTACCGTGAAACTCATATTAGTGACCACGGTTCGTATTCCGAGACTAATTACATTTATAATTCGGAGCAGCCAAGAAATGTGCCAGCTCCCCTTTGGAGAGAATTACAACGCAAGCTAATGGGCTCGCTCGACCGTGATCAGGATGCTGCTAGTCGCATTCGCAAACAGTTACTAGAAGCAGTCAAGCGGGAGGTAACAGCTCGACTCCTAGATTCTCTGCATCAAGACCAGTTAGAGATTAATCTGTATCTGGAATTACCCATGGAGGATAGCAAGGGGGAGGTAGGACGTCCCGAGCGACAGAAAGTAATTCCCTTACCGCCAAAAACCTCAGCAATGGAAGTGTTTGAACGGCCAGATGTGCAAGGTCGGTTACTAATTTTAGGGGAACCGGGGTCTGGAAAAACTACCACTTTACTAAGACTAGCCGAAGATTTAGTTAGGCAAGCACAACAGAATCATGCTGCACCGATCCCGATCATCTTCGAGCTTTCTGCCTGGAAAGATGATCAGCAAGCCCTTGATCAATGGTTAGTGGCTCAACTCAAAGACAATTACAGCATTGACAAAAAAATCAGCCAACAATGGCTGGAAAACCATCAACTACTGCCCCTTCTCGATGGTTTAGACGAGTTAGGCATACCCCGCCAACGGCTGTGCGTCACCAAAATTAATCAGTTTCTCAAGCAAAACATCCAACGCCGTGGGGTGGTTTGCTGTCGCCTGGAAGAATATCAGCAGGGAGAGTCCAAACTACGTAAACTTCATGGGGCTTATCGCTTGCAGTCCCCTAATGAAGTCCAAATTCAAGAGTATCTCCAGGGCCTGGGTAAACCGGAGTTTTGGCAAGTGCTATCGAGTGATGCCCAGATGAGAGAACTGGCAGATAAACCCCTGTTTTTAAACGTGATGGTGACGGCATACCAGGGGCAGCCGATTACCAATGAAGCACAACTGTGGTCAGCCTATGTGGAGGAGCGCTTAACGTTACCCATTGATGAGCAAAAATATCCCAAGGGAGTTCCTTATGGGGATAAGGAGACTAGACATTGGTTGACTTATCTAGCTCGGCAATTAGTAGACGATTCAAGCACTGAATTTTTAACTGAATTTTTCATTGAAAATATGCAGTATTTTTGGTTAAAAAAAGGTGGAGAAAGAATTGCTTTTCGATTGATTGTAGGGCTGGTTTTAGGGCTGATTAATGGTCTGATTTATGGGCTGATGATTGGTCTGAGTCTTGGGCTAAATTTTGGGCTGGTTAATTGTCTGAGTCTTGGAGTATTTTTTGGACTATTTTTTGGGCTATTTGAGAAGTTTGAATACCACGAAATAAAAGCTGAATATTTTGCTATAACTTGGCCTAGGCTGATTGGTGGGCTGATTGGTGGACTGGTTTCCGGACTGATTTTCGTGCTGATTGGTGGACTGGTTTTCGGGCTGAGTTTTGGGGTGATTGGTGGGCTGAGTTTTGGGGTGATTGGTAGGCTGAGTTTTGGGGTGATTGGTGGGCTGAGGTTTGGACTGAATTTAGGGCTGATTTATGGGCTGAATATAGGGATGACTGGTGGTTTAATTGGTGGGCTAAAAACAGAGATTAAAGCTAAGGAAATACCTAATCAAAGTATAAAAGCATCTTTTAAACAAACGTTTATTATTCTTTTGTTTGCTTTTCCAGCTGGAGCATTATTTTTTACCCTTATCTCCATCGTTACAGGAGCTAACGTTGATTTGACTAGCTCTTTAAGAATGGGTTTAGTTGTAGGCTTGCTTTCGGCACTAGCTGGCGGTCAAGACTGGATACGGCACTTGGCTCTGAGGCTGATTTTATGGCAAAGGGGAGCAATTCCTTGGAACTATGCCAGGTTCCTCAGGTATGCTGCAGAACGGCGGTTGATTCAGCAAGTGGGAGGGCGTTATCGTTTTATTCATGATTCCCTACGTCAGTATTTTGTGGGCAATGAACCTGTTCGAGCCCCCCTGATTGAAGGTTCTAAAAACCCTGGGCTGGGCTTGATTCTGTTCGGGTTTTCTATGTTTGTTTTTCTAGTTCTCAATCAAAGCATCTATGTTAACAGTGGGATAGAATCAACAGTACTACCAGTAGTCCAGAGCGGTGATGTGGTTCTCACGGATATGGTGACCCGTAATTGGCGCAAATTCCACCACGGAGATGTGATTCACTTTTGGGTTACCAAGGATTTGGCTGAGCAAGGCTTTAATGGTAAGAAGTACATGATGCGGATTGTGGCGTTACCTGGGGAAAGGTTTGCGATTAAGCAAGGAGAGGTTTATCTCAATGGTCAACTGCTGCAAACTGACTACATTCAAGGAATTCCTATCCAAGATGAGGACGAAGTAGAGAGAGAAATCCCCTCTTGTTGCTACTTAGTTTTGGGTGAAAATCCAGATGATCAGGATAAGTTGTTGATGGGCGAGGTGGATAGGGAGGAAATTTATGGTCGAGTCTTATTCCGTCTCTTTCCCTTTGGGCGATTTGGTAGGGTGGATTAATTATATTTGTTGTTATAAAAGCTGTTGTAGTCAGCTATTCCCTACTCCCTACTCGGCGTTGCTGATTTTGGGTATCATTTCGCCCCCCTAGCCCCCCAATTTTGGGGGGAACAAGAGTTTCAAGCGATGCAGCGCGGTCTTGGGGGTTTCCCCCATGAGCGACTGCATCAAGACAAGTCCCCCAAAATTGGGGGATTTAGGGGGCTTTAGCAAAACCAAATGATCGCGCTTCATACTTTAATTGATCAACGCCTAAAAACTGTTGTAGTCGGCTATTCCCGATTCCCGATTCCCGATTCCCGATTCCCGATTCCCTACTTTCTCCTCGTTTGCGGATCCAAAGCATCCCTCAATCCATCCCCAATATAATTAATACTAAGCACTGTTAAAAAAATCGCTAATCCCGGAAAAATTGCCATATGAGGCGCGATTTCAATATAATTTTGGGCATCAAATAGCATCCGTCCCCAGGTCGGAACATCAGGGGGAAACCCTAAGCCTAAAAAACTCAAGGTAGACTCAGTAATAATCGCATTTCCCACGGCCAAGGTAGCCGCAACAATTACCGGACTAAGCACATTAGGAAGGATATGAGCCCAAATCAATCGACTAGGTTTAGCACCAATGGATCGAGCTGCGGTTACAAAATCCATCTCCCGCACTGTCAAGAAACTAGCTCGTACTAATCGCGCCACGGACATCCAATTCAAGCAACCAATTACTAGCACTATCAATATAAAAATACCTAACTCTGGCCCAGCCAGCTGCCGCATGACATCTCGGAATAAATAAATCACTAACAGTAACAACGGTAGCTGAGGTAATGCTAAAAATAAATCCGTCAGACGCATTAGGAAGGTATCAATTACTCCTCCATAGAAACCAGATAACGCTCCAATTAACGTCCCCAAAAAAATCGCCACTACCATAGCCGCAATCCCTACGGTTAAAGAGATGCGTCCCCCCCACAATACCCGAGCCAGTTGATCCTGACCTAAATCATTAGTACCAAAAGGATGTGCCCAACTTGGTGGCGCACTGGATAGACTAAAGTCAATTTTGTCAATAGGTGTTGTATTAATGAATGGCCCTAAAACAATGGTAATCACCATGATTAGAAGTACAATAGACCCGATTACAGCCATTCGGTCTTGGCGAAACCGACGCCATCCATCTCCACCAAAAAACTTCCACAGAAAATTCATTTATTGTATAGTTTATAGGCTTTTAATTAGGTGAGGTACATTTTAGGGAGCAGGGAGCAGGGAGCAGGGAGCAGGGAAGAGGCAAGAGGAAAGAGGCAAGAGGCAAGAGGCAAGAGGTAAAAAATAATGTGTACCTCATAGCTATGATAAACGATATCATGAATTGTGATATAGCGTTTCTAGGATTTATGAGGTACCGTTATCAACCTCAAAGTCCCCCTTATCAAGGGGGATTTAGGGGGATCCCTTTGTACCTCATGGCATAGCGATGCAGCGCGGTCTTGGGGGTTTCCCCCATGAGCGACTGCATCAAGACAGATAATTGCGATAATTTTTCTTCCCTACTCCCTACTCCCTACTCCCTACTCCCTACTCCCTACTATATTATTTGAACTCTCGGATCTAGAATGCCATAAAGGATATCAGCGACTAGATTGAAGACCACAATTAAAATAGCGTAGATAAAGGTAATGGCCATCACTACTGGTGTATCGTTTCGATAGATAGAATCAATCAGCAAGGCACCAATTCCAGGAACCCGAAACACTTGTTCAGTGATTAAAGCACCAGTAAATACAGTAGGAATATCTAGGGCGACTAAGGTAACAACAGGAATCATAGCATTCCGTAAGATATGGCGATTGACCACTACAAATTGATGTAATCCTTTAGCGTAAGCAGTACGAACGTAGTCTTGATTTAGCTGTTCGAGTATGGATGAACGAATAAAACGCATCAATACTGCTGCTTGAAATAATCCCAATACTACGATGGGCATGATAGACTGCTTTACTTGGATAACAAAACTATTCCAATCTGTTACTTTGAGGGTACTGTCGTAGATAAACGGTAACCAATTTAGCTGGACACTAAACAGAATAATGAACAGCAAACCAGTGAAAAAGGTTGGTAAAGAAAATCCTAGAAATGCCAGAGTGGTTACAATGTTATCAAAGATAGAGTAACGTTTAAGTGCCGAAATTATCCCTAAAGGAAATGCCAGCAATACAGCAAAAATATAAGCAGAACCCACAACCCATAAGGTAGTAGGTAAACGCTGGAGCATTAGGGCACTAACAGGACTACGGCTAGTGAAGGAGTATCCCATATCCCCTTGGAGAAATGACCACGCCCATTTAATATACCGAATCGGGATGGGTTGGTCTAAACCAAGGGCTCGACGAATATTCTCCCGCACTTCTGGGGTAATCGAAGGATTAGTGGCAAATTCCCCCATCGGGTCTCCAGGTGCTAAAGCCAAGATACCAAATACTACGATACTGATAGCAATTAAGGTGGGAATGGAAACTAAAAGACGATTAATTAAGTATCGCGTCATTGAAATTGATGATAGCGGTTTTCAATTTTTTAGGGAACAGGGAACCGGGAATTTAGAATTTATAATTTAGAATTGGGAATCGGGAATTGGGAATCGGGAATTGGGAATTGGGCAAAAATACTCTGTAACTGATAAGTATGGAAAATGCTATAGTTAATTGAATCTTCAATCTTGAATCTTGAATCTTGTTAATTAACTAATGACAAATCATGACTAATATCATGTCAGAAGAATTACTCTGTCTTGATGCAGTCGCTCATGGGGGAAACCCCCAAGACCGCGCTGCATCGCTTAATAAAAATCTCCCCATCTCCCCATCTCCCTATCTCCCCACACTCCCGTCAATTATGGTTATTCAACCGGACTTAATATAGCATTTGTATTTGAGATGTAAACTGAGACGATATTTTTTTATTTTCCTATAAAACTCTGGAACTATTGCCCCTGTTGCCTTTTGCCTCTTGCCTCTTGCCTTTTTATGCAATCGATAACTTTACAACCCAGATACAAACGCTATATAACTATGATTTCCGTTTCCAATCCATAATGTTCCAAGTATTACGATCCCATGGTGTTAAGTCATAACCCTCTAGCTGATTGCTAAAGCCAGCTGGGTCAGCCCGATGGACAATTGGCAAAACTACGACTTCATCTTTAACGAGTAAGTCATTCATTTGGATAAAGATTTTCCGACGTTTTTCTGGGTCTAACTCTTTTGTAGACTGCTCCCAAAGCTGATCGTATTTCGGATTACAGTAGCGAGAGACATTTTGCCCAGACCATTGATTAGCTTTCTGGGGAATTTCATCACAAGTATAGGTTTTCAGATACGCACCAGGGTCGGGGCTATCATTGCCTGTGGTGTACATTTGTATGTCAGCATAAAAGTGCTGGGTAGTATCGTTGTTAGCTGGATCACCGGAGAAATAAATACTGGCATCAATACTCTTGAGTTCTACTCCAACCCCAATGGAGGCTAGGGTCTGTTTGACAATTTCCTGGGTCTTCTGGCGCACAGGATTGACGGATGTCTGAAACAACACGGTCATCTCCACCCCATCTTTATCCCGAATCCCGTTACCATTGGTATCTTTCCAGCCTGCTTGCTCCAACAAGGCTACCGCTTTTTTAGGGTTAAATTCATAGGTAGTATTAGGAGAGTTATATTGCTCTGGTAACACTAAGAAATTCCCTGTGGCTTTGCCCGTTGGTCCATAAAGCTGTTGGGCAATGGTTTCCCGGTCTAGGACTAGGTTAAACGCCTGACGCACTCGCTTGTCTTTGAAGAACGGATGGGGGAATTTGAGACTAGACCGTTCTCCAGAGGGGGCTTGTTGATTGGGGTCGGTTTGATTGATTAAAATCCGTTCTACTAACGCCCCAAAGATAGCCACGACTTTACCTTTACCCCCTGCTTCCAGTCGCTTCAACACAGGTGCTTCCACTTGCAGATTGTAGGCATAATCCCCATCGCCCGTTTGTAAGACTGCTCTAGCAGCAGAGGTAGCATCACCACCGCCTTTTAGTTCTACTCGCTCGAAATAGGGTTTATCGGCTTCTCGGAAATTAGGGTTTGGCTGATAAACTACCGTATCCCCTGGCTTAAATTCTACGACCTGATAAGGACCGGTTCCTACTGCCATCAAGTTGGCTGGGGCTTGTCGTGCATTAGCACCATTGAAATCTTGATATAAATGGCGTGGCAAAATCATGCCAGCACTACCGGAAAAGACTAAAAACCAAGCTGGATTAACATCCTTGAAGTTGACTTTGACTGTGTAGTCGTCGATTGCTTCAACGCTTTTAATAGTTTTATAAGTATTACCAGTGGTGGAACCTACGGCTGGATTGGTGATGAATTCGTAAGTGAACACCACATCAGCAGCGGTGAAAGGGGTGCCATCGGACCACTTTACATTGCGCTTTAGTTTCCAAGTCACCGACTTACCATCAGCAGCAATTCCACCATTCTCTACCGTAGGGACTTCTGCGGCCAAGAACAGAACCATCTCCCCATTTTTGTCATAACTCGTCAGGGGTTCGAGGGTAATCCGACTAGCTTCGGAATCCTTGTAACCATTAGAAAGATGGGGATTGAGGATAGTGGGTGCTTGCCAGTACAGGAGCTTCAAAGTACTGTCTTGATTGGACTGTAAAAGGCCACTATCAGGAGAATTACAGGCAGTTAAACACAAAAGACTCAATAGAATCAGGATATAGTATCTAGTCAAAAATCGTCCCACCAACTTTTCTCGCTCACATACATTTGCCGCAATTGTTGCAATTCTGCCTCAAAACGTACACCTTTGACTAGACCAAGCAATTTTTACCACTCGGGATTTATAGTTGATTTGAGATACGGTGGTTACCAGTAAGTTTTGACTAAGTATTGTTAATATAAGTAGTATTACCTTGATGTTTCGTTACATCAGCTTTCTTGATGCGATCGCCCTGAGATAATTCTATGGTTTAAGGGCGATCGCTTCTCATAGTTTACGCGATTGAACTATTAAACTATAAACTTCATCAATTGTCAAGTATGGGTTTAGTCAGACTAAAAGTACGAGAACTAGCACAGGAAAAGGGCTGGACACTTAAGGAAGTTTCTGACCGTTCCGGAGTGATTTACAGCACTGTAAGACACTATGCCCGCTGTCCTGGTCTAAAAACAATTGACTATACTTCTATGGATAAATTAGCCAGGACGTTTGATGTGATGGTTCAGGATTTAGTAGAGATTTTAGAAGAGTAAAAGAAACCAGCGCTAAAGTCTTAAATCTTTATAAAATTAAGCATTCAGCTTAAGCGCTACGCGCACGCTACGCGAACAGCTATCAGCTATCAGCTTAAGCGCTACGCGCACGCTACGCGAACAGCTATCAGCTATCAGCTTAAGCGCTACGCGCACGCTACGCGAACAGCTATCAGCTGATGCGCAATCGGTGCTTTTGAATAAAATAAGCTGTTCGCGCAGCGTGAGCCTTAGGCTCACGGCTGACCACTGACCGCTGACCACTGACCACTGACGGCTGACCACTGACCGCTGACTGCTTAGCCATCTTAAGGATCGGAATTGACGGGATTCTGTTCAAAAGCTCGAATTGTGCCAGCACGACAATCCCGCAGCCAAGTCTTAACCGCTTGACCAATAACACCATTAGTACTTTCCCGTGGCGGTGTAGGAAGTTTGCCTTCTGAAACAGAACCAATACGGGAAAAAATCATCACTAAGCGCCAGCCATCAGAGCTTTTGGTCAAAAATAGCCAGTGATAATTCTCAAGCTCTACAGCTTTATCCTTGAAATACTTGCGCTCTAGGGTAGTTAGAAAGATTTGTTGAAGTCCTTCGCTATCCGTTGGGTTAGGTACGGTGGTCGATTGAAACGACTTAAGGGGCAGAGGTTCAAACTCTGGCTTTCCTGCCACGATTACATAACTGAAATTGTCCACAGTGGAGTCTAAGCGCCGCGCCCTCTGAATCACTCGATTGGCATAGCTAGGTAAATCTTTAAGCAATAGGGAGGTTAACGTTTCCACCTCTACCGAACAAGTTTGATCGGGTGAAGGTTCAAGGTTGGCAGGTCGGAAGAACTTTGAAGGGTTAAGGTTGGGACGTTGAAAGTTGGCAGCTTTAAGGTTGACAGGTTGAAGGTTGACAGGTTGAAGGTTGACATGTTGAAGGTTGACAGGTTGAAGGTTGACAGGTTGAAGGTTGACAGGTTGAAAGTTGGTCGGTTGGAGGTGGTTTGGTTGTTGGCCTTTGGCGTTTGAGTAGGGTAGGTTGAACAGTAGACCTATTTCAAAAGTAGTTTTCTGATACTGTTCTTGATGCAATAGCCAGTGGGGGGAACCCCCAAGACCGCGCTGCATCGCTTTTCGTGAATTCTTGTCCACTGTTCCCGTCTTGATGCAGTCGCTCATGGGGGAAACCCCCAAGACCGCGCTGCATCGCTGTTCCCTGTTCCCTGTTCCCAACTTCTCAAACAAGTGTAGTTGAAACTGTTCTGGGAAACCTTCCAGGTTCAACTTGCTAAGGTTCAACCCATTAATGTGTAATCCCAAGTAAGCAATTAGAAGTAATCCCGTGAGCTGAAAGCTATACACTAGTAGCAGCTAATTCCTCACAAATCCTATTCCAGGCAGCAACTGGGTCGTCAGCAGCGGTAATGGGTCGCCCTATGACTAGGTAATCTGCACCGGCTTGTAGAGCAGCTAGTGGGGTCATTGCCCGTCGTTGATCACCTTGTTCGGACCATTGGGGGCGTACTCCCGGACAAACCAGGAGAAAATCGTCACCACACACTTGTCGTAGCTGTGATACTTCCATGGGGGAGCACACTGCCCCATTCAAACCTGACTCTTTAGCTAGTAGTGCCATTTGTAAGACAAATTCCGGCAACTCGATCGGAATTTTCAGGTCAAAGGCCAAATCCCGGGAATTCAGACTAGTGAGTAGAGTAATACCAATTAACTTTGGGGGGGGACATCCCGCTGTCAAAGCTCCCTCAACTGCCGCTTCAGCTGCTCGTTTGAGAGCATTGCGACCAGCAACAGCATGAATGGTGATTAAGTCCACACCATAGGCTGCTGCAACCCTTGTTGCTCCAGCGACCGTATTGGGGATATCGTGAAATTTAAGATCCAGAAATATCCGCTTTTGCCGATGTTTGAGAGCATGAATAATCTCAGGACCAGTGCTCACAAACAGTTCCAGCCCTACTTTCCAAAAGCTAACCTCAGGCAACTGTTCCACTAATGCGATCGCATCTTCTTTGCTCGGCACATCCAAAGGAACAATAATCCGATCTTCAACCTTCAACCTCCTAACCTCCTAAGCTTCAACCTTCAACCTCCTAACCTTGGCCAAAAGGCCACCCGTGCGCGTTCAACCTCCTAACCTCCTAACCTCCTAACCTTCATTGATACCTTCAACTAACTAAACGGGCAAACTTCTTTTTCCCCACCTGCAAAACCTTTCCCACCAATTGATCAGGGGAATCAAAGGTCTGGTCAACCACTGAAATGCGATCGCCATCCAACTTAACACCTCCCCCTTTAATCTGTCGCCTGCCTTCGCCACTACTTTGGCACAAACCTGATTCTTTAAGGATATAGAACAACTTAGCCGGAAACTCCACAGAAGACAATGAAAATTCTGGGACAGAATCCCCCGTACCAGTAGTGCTACCCTTTACTAAGTTTAGTGCTGCCTGCTGAGCTTCTTTGGCTGCTGCTTCACCGTGATATTGGGTCACAATAGTCAGAGCCAATTGCTTTTGCTGCTCCCGTGGCTTTTCTGGAATAGTAGTCAATGGCACATTAGTCAACAGCTCAAAATATTGCTTCAATAGATGATCTGGTGTCCCCTCCAGCTTTGAGTACATGGTCAGGGGATCATCTGACAAGCCAACATAATTCCCCAAAGACTTAGACATTTTCTGTATCCCATCCGTCCCAATCAAAATTGGCAACAGTAAGCCGAACTGGGGAGATTGCCCAAAATGCCGTTGTAAATCCCGTCCCAAGGCAATATTAAACTTTTGGTCAGTTCCCCCTAACTCCACATCAGCCTTCACTGCCACAGAATCATAACCCTGCATCAATGGGTAGAGAAACTCATGAAGGAAAATAGGATTTTGTTGTTGATAGCGTTCAGCAAACCCTTCCTTCGCCAGCATTTGCCCTACAGTCATAGTGGCTAACAAGTCAATAATCTCAGACAAATCTAACTGGTTAAGCCACTCAGAGTTATAGCGAATTTCTAGCCGTCCTGGGGTGTCAAAATCTAGAATAGGGCGCACCTGTGACAGATAAGTTTCAGCATTTTCCTTGACCTGAGCTGGTGTCAACTGGCGACGCACCTCAGATTTCCCAGTAGGGTCACCGATTCTAGCAGTAAAGTCACCAATAATTAAGACAGCGGTATGACCAGCATCTTGGAATGCCCGTAGCTTTCTGACTGGGATACTATGACCTACGTGGAGATCGGCACCGGTTGGGTCTATACCTAACTTGACCCGTAAGGGACGCTCAGCTTGCTTGAGTCGAATAGCTAGATTTTCACTCGGGTCCTGAGAATCCGGTTGTAGGGGAAAAATTTCACTGGTACCTCTGTGTAGCCAAGCTAGTTCGTTAGAAAGGGGAATTTCAAAATTTGACATCGGTTGGGACTATGGTTGGGAATTCACTATCTTAGTACAGATGGTTTAAATTTATTCTAAGGATGCGCAGCCAGACTGACACTTGCCATGGGCCATGTCAAAATGCCGCTAACTATTATACAAAACGCCGTTGACAACCGTTACGAGATGCGGCTTTTGCCCACTCTTGTTGATGCAGTCGCTGGTAACATAGCGATTAAATGCCCCATGCTTTAGCATCTAGAGGGTTCAATCGGTGAATGCATCTACCACAGGGACTGCATCAAGACGGGAAATGACCGTCGTAGAATACAAAATGGTATCAAATAGCTGGAATTAACCCTAATTCAAAAATTATTTATCGCTACAGTAGTTGAAGCTGAAGTTGAAGCTTACTTATAGGGCTTGACACTTATCCATAAGCTCCTGGCATTATTAAGAAATTCGATGCTCAAGACTTGTAAGTCATCCTGCTCTGCCCACCAATCCTTGGAATTGTCTTATAGAAAGATACTTAGAGAAAGTAAAAAAAACACACCTTGCACAGCCCCTAGCTTACATGTCTGTTCTTTAGTAAGGAAATGAAATTACCGTGTCATCTAGCACTATTCCACAACCACAAGATCGGAAAAATCGGAAAAAAAAGCCTTCACAAGTATTGCAGTTTGTGCAGGGGGTGGCTCAGGTAACTGGGGGGACTATCCTCGGGGTTACCATGTTAACTAGCTCGATTGTAGCTGGTGGACTTGTGGGCTTAGCGACTAGCTTCCGTAACCTGCCAGATGTGCGCATGCTCCGGAACTACACACCGACAGAAACAACTTACATTTACGATGTCAAGGGTAGACCCCTAGTTAGCCTTCATGGGGAAGCGAATCGAGAAGTAGTCGAATTTGGCCAAATGAACCCTCAACTCAAGCGAGCTGTACTAGCTATAGAAGACAGTCGCTTCTTCATGCACTACGGGGTTAACCCCAATAGCGTCGGTCGTGCTTTCTTAGCCAACTGGAGGCAGGGGACAGTAGTAGAAGGTGGTTCTACGATCACCATGCAGTTAGTGAAAAACCTGTTTCTGACTCGGCAACGCACCTTTAGCCGCAAAATTACTGAAGCTGTACTCGCTATCCGAGTTGAGCAAATCTTCTCTAAAGACGAGATTATGGAATTGTACCTCAATCAGATTTATTGGGGTCACAATAACTATGGCATTGAAACAGCTGCCCGCAGCTACTTTGTTAAGCCAGCGTCTGAGCTATCCTTAGGGGAGTCAGCGATGTTGGCAGGGCTAATCCAGTCCCCAGAAGAATACAGTCCCTTCACCAACTACTCTAAAGCTAAAGAGCGACAAGCTGTTGTCTTAAAGCGGATGCGGGATTTGGGATGGATTACAGCAGCCCAAGAAAAAGAAGCCAAGGAACAACCCCTGTTAATTGGCAAAAGTACTTCCTGGACAGCCAGTAAATTGCCTTACGTCACAGAAGCTGCTGTGGTGGAGTTAAAAGAGCGATTTGGTCAGGAGGCGGTCACCAAGGGCGGAATGCGAGTTCAGACCACGGTTGACTACAACTTCCAAAAGATGGCAGAAAAGACCGTTAATCGTGCTCATTACACCCTGCGTCGCCGTGGACTCTACGATAATCAGGTGGCATTAGCCGCTGTTGACCCCCGTACCCATTTTGTGAAAGCGATAGTTGGGGGTTACAGCTATGAAAAGAGTAAATTCAACCGTGCTACTCAAGCTCGACGTCAGCCAGGGTCATCCTTTAAGCCATTTGTTTACTATACTGCCTTTTCCACAGGTAAATATGCCCCCGGTTCCACGGTTTACGATACCCCCGTTCGCTATCGAGATGGTAGAGGCTATTACAGACCCAAAAACTATGGTGGTGGCTACTCTGGTGCCATGAGTATCCGCACCGCCATTGTTCAATCGAGCAATGTGCCAGCGGTGAAGATTGGCAGGAGAGTGGGACTGGATAAAGTCGTTGATGTGGTTAAGACCCTTGGCATTAAGAGTCCCATGCAACCAGTGCTATCGTTACCCCTAGGGTCAGTTGGGGTAACACCATTGGAAATGGCAGGAGCCTATGCTACCTTTGCCAATAATGGCTGGCACTCTGACACTACATTAATTGTCCGAGTGACCGATAGTAAAGGCAATGTGCTGCTAGATAATACCCCTAAGCCTAAGCTGGTGCTAGATCAATGGGCGGTTGCTTCCCTTAACCATACCCTAACCGGTGTCATTAACGGAGGTACCGGAAAATCTGCCCACATCGGGCGTCAGGCGGCAGGTAAAACGGGAACAACCTCTTCAGAGCGAGATGTATGGTTTGTGGGATATGTACCCCAGATGGCTACCGCAGTTTGGATTGGTCGAGACAACAACCGACCCCTTGGACGAGGGGTAACAGGTGGTGGCTATGCCGCACCGATCTGGCGGAGTTTTATGATTCAGGCTTTGCGGAGGGAGCCAGCGAGATACTTCCCTCGACCCTCAAAATTTAAGCGTCCTCGATCTAAATAAATTCTAGATAAATTAGGGATATCAGCCGTCATGATTGGCGGCTCCCTACTGACGCACTATGGGTATTCAGCCGAAGACTCTCAGTTATCAGCTGTCTTGGGGGATGTCGATGTATCCCCACCTCCACCAAAGGCTAACCTACTACGATTGTTTCTCTACGTCTGACTTCATCCGCTCCAATGTCATGTTCATCTGTTCAAACATCTGCTGAGGGGTGATCCCAAACTGACCTAACTGAGTATTGAGCTGCTCTATGGTCATCTGAGCCATGAAGTCATCAGATAATTCGAAGCGCTTCATAAAAATGCGATAGCGCTCCATCATCTGTTCCATCTGATCGATGAAAATCTTTTTGCCTTCACGGTCAAATTTGCCATAGTCGTTGCCCAATTTAATCAGGTCTTGGTAATCTTCAAACAGCTGTTTTGCCTCTTTTTGGACAATTTCCGAATCAAAAAAACCCATTGCTCTTACCTGTCAACCGGTTTGGTTGTAATCAATCGCCGCTTCTAGTCACATTTTAATGTAGCGTTAAACCTGGACAAAATTCGGTTTTCCGTATTAGTCCGTTGTTCGCGCACGCGTGGCCTATTGGCCAAGGTTGAAGGTTAGACCGTTGAAGGTTAGACCGTTGTTCGCGCACGCGTGGCCTATTGGCCAAGGTTGAAGGTTGAAGGTTAGACCGTTGTTCGCGCACGCGTGGCCTATTGGCCAAGGTTGAAGGTTAGACCGTTGTTCGCGCACGCGTGGCCTATTGGCCAAGGTTGAAGGTTAGACCGTTGAAGGTTAGACCGTTGTTCGCGCACGCGTGGCCTATTGGCCAAGGTTAAAGCCTTAACAACTCAAAGCCAGATGTATAACTGGCAAGCTGTAACCTGTAACCGGCAACTGGCAAGCTGTAACCTATAACCTGTAACCTGTGAACCTTGGCCAAAAGGCCACGCGTGCGCGTTCAACCTTCAACCTGCCAACTTTCAACCTGCCAACTTTCAACTTTCAACCTGCCAACTTTCAACCTTCAACCTGCCAACTTTCAACCGGTTAACCTTCAACCTATAATCTGTAACCTATAACTTCCGAGTCCGAGATAAGTAATTATTATAGGAACATAGGATTGACAGTTTTTGGATCTCCACCAAGCTATTCAACGCGGGTAAAAGCAAGTATGTTGAGCAAGCCAAAAAGCCGCAAAGTCGCTTCCCTACTGGCATTGAGTGGGGTAGTTATCCCCTTTTGTGGATTACACAAATTTTATCTCGGACAACCCTTTTGGGGAGTAATGTACTTACTCCTGTGTTGGACACCTATTCCTCGAATTGCCAGTGCTATAGAGGGGGTGTGGTATTTACTACAAAGTCAAGATCAGTTTGACCTCAATTTTAACCTTGGTATTGAGTCTACAGTATCTTCCTCAGAGAATTCATCGACTGGTATTGACCCAGCCAAGGTAGGGGAAATTGCTGATGCCCTAAGACAGCTAGACAGCCTACGTCAGGAGGGACTAGTGTCTGAGTATGAATTTGAACAAAAACGTCGTCAATTACTTGACCTAATTGCTTGAGTTTCATGGCAATTTTTGATTGGCTATCACCCAAGACTCGACAAAACCCGAATCAGCAATCAATTCAGCAGAGGCTAAAGCGTGACCCCTACTATCGGCTACAATCTACAGAAGAAATTGCTGTAGCTGCTAAATTGGGGCTCACCATTGATGTGAATCAAGCTGGTGTGGATGATTGGCTGAGATTGCCAGGGATATCTATCCATCAGGCGCGGACGCTTTTTGAACTCACCAGCAGTGGTGTGCAATTTTGCTGCTTAGAAGATTTGGCAGCTGCCCTAGGTTGGTCCGTACAACGTCTGACACCCTTGCAACCAATTTTGAGGTTTTGTTACTACGATCCTGAGAGTTTAGTTACCCCTGAGCTAGTCAACCCTAACACCGCATCTCTAGAACAGTTGACGAAAATTCCAGCAGTGGACTTGTTTTTAGCTAGAGCGATCATGCAAAATCGCTTTGATGGTGGCCCATACCGTAATTTAGCTGACCTTAAACGACGCCTTGAGCTTAATCCTCAGCTGACATCTGAGTTAATGTACTATTTAATCTTTTGAGATTAATAGTTTGAGCTTACTAGTTTGATAAGGAGTTGCATTCAAAGATAGTAGATTGCTTAGATAGGGAGATAGGGAGATAGGGAGATAGGGAGATAGGGAGATAGGGAGATAGGGAGATAGGGAGATAGGGAGATAGGGAGATAGGGAAACTTGTACGTTTGACTGAAACTTGGTATGATAACCTACCCAGGTTACTACTAATTATTATTAGTCACTATAAACTATAGCTGATAGCTGATAGCTGAACGCGCACGCGTGCGCGTAGCGCTAATCGCTGATAGCTCAATGCTAACCACAAAACATAAAAAAGGAACAGACTACGAGAGAATAGTCTAGTTCCTACACAGAAGTGGTTGAATCAGTTATGCCGACGAAAAAATCCGGTAAGCTTTAAAATTACTAGGTCATAGCAATTCCTTAGACTTGCGCTTTAATGACGTTACACTTAATCCCAGTAAGCCTAGGCTGAACAAGCCCATAGTCATGGGTTCAGGAACAGGTGTAGAATTGGAAGGATGGTTAGGATCCAGAGTTAGATCAACATTAATATCACCCTTATCAAAATTATAAGAACCCGTAGCACCTAGCCAGCCAGACATCCCAAAGTTAGTGTTTTTGCCATTAGCTCCAAGCCCAACCTGGAAGGCGTGTTTACCATCTCTAGGCATTTGGTAAAGATTCAGTTCCTTACCATCGTAGGAATCTATGCCAGTTAAGGTAGCCCGACTTTCATCCATGTTATAGTAGTACCAATCACTAGTATCGATGGTACCCCCATTTTCTACATAATTAAACTTAGGTAGTTCCTTTTTAGGTTTTACAGTAGGTTCTGTTGTGCGGTCGAACCAAATATCAACCTCCCATTTTTTAGTATCATCTAATTCGTTAACGATGGTGCCCAACAAATTAGCAGTCCCATCATCGTATTCATTAAAGGTACCGTTAGGATCAAATAAAAATCTCCATGAGCCCAACTCGTCCGCTTTAGCTAACTCAGGTAACCAGAAAGAGTGTCCTGACCAAATTGTGTCTGGGTTGCTATGAGCTTCATCGGCTTTCCAGGACTTGATGATATTGGCGGCCTGAGCTTGTCCTACTGCTCCCAAAACGATAGACCCTAAAACTAATCCACTGGTTACAAATTTAGTTATGTTCATGTTATAGACGCCCTAGTTATTTTAATAAATTAATGAATTGACTGTAGTCTGTAACTAATTGGTTTACTAACTGTTTGACTAATTCGAGCATAGCTTGATATTTCAGTAAAAGCACTTTCAGTTAATTTACTTAAAAAGCACTTTCAGTTAATTTACTGATATTTCTAGTCTGAAAACATGATGGTTGCGATCGCGTTAGCGCTAACGTAGAAAACGTATAATTTTTGTATTATTTTTGTATACATTCATAGGAATCAAAAAAAATACCCTCACCTTTCAATTCACAGCCCACTTGATTGCCTGACCCGGAACTAATCTACAGAGCATAGCCCGTGGATTTTTACGCTGCTATAGCTTGACAAATTCCCCTTAATTAAGGGAAACTCTAGGTTGTCCTATGGCAGGGCGAAGCCAAAGGACATAAAACCTAGGGTTTCAGCCATTAATTACTTGGCCGAACTACTTACTTAGCCGAACTACTTACTTAGCCGAATTACTTCCCCCAATGGGTGACCCCTAGGTAAAAATCCCTGACGCCAGACTTTCCATCGGAGGCGTGCTATGCCGGAAAACACGATCTCAGCAGAAATTGAGTCATCCCCGAACCACTCTAGACAAACTGCTTTAGCTCTACAACAGCTTGGGTTTCGGATCCTGCACATTGGACCGACTATAAGTGTACAAGCTCCGCAATCCCTATGGGAATCAACCTTCAATGTTTCCTTCCAACCACAGCAGAAAACCCTGATCCAGGAAATAGATGGCAGTAACGTTACTTATGCCAGAGCTGTGGTTGACAATCTACAAATTCCTGAACAACTACAAACCTTGGTAACTGGGGTGATGTTTGTAGAGCCCCCAGAATTTTTCTGATCGCGTAGCGGCTCGTACCGAGCATCGCCTTTGGCGGAAGCGGAGGCCTTTGGCCACAACACTTCATCCCGTAGCGTGGCCAACGGCCAATAGTGCCTTTACTGTTTAATAGTCGAAAATTTCCTGGGTGATCGTAAACTAAAACTGAAAAAAACACAAGTACCCACGAGGGTGATGTCAATATGTAATCACAGATACCAAACTAAAGAAGTGAACCAAAGACGTAAAGCAACTTGGTTTGTTGATTAACAACGACAGGGATAGTGATCAACCACTGTCTAACTAGGATTTAACTAAAAAGCTTATGATACAACAACTACAGACGGAAGTTGAGCTAGTTTCTTTTGAAGCCATTATCGCATCAGAAAGTGGCCAGTCTATGTTCGCCACTGACACCTACCTCCAACCGGAGAATCTTCAGCAATTCGCTCCACCCCCTGGACGGGGCATTCAAGCTGCAAATGTTTTACAATCCCTTGGTTTTCGAGTCAAGCAAATCGGAACTTTTTCCATTAGTGCTGATGGACCACGGGAACTGTGGGAACGGGTCTTTAGGACCCAAGTTGAACGGGACAGCCAACTCATTAACGAGGCTCATCCTGAACTGGGAGAATTGACCTTCTTGCGCCATGTTGCTGGTGCTCCCTTTAGCATTCCCGAAGAGCTATCTGGGTTGATAGAGCGCGCTTATCCCCAACGTCCACCAATTTTATTTGAGTCGCCACTGCCTCCACGGGTTCGTTATCATCACCTCAATGTTCCCTCCGATGTAGCTATGGTATGTCGCTCGACCCCTGTCCACAAAGTCGGGGTAACCGGTAAGGGCGTTTTAGTAGCAATGGTAGACACTGGATTCTACAAGCATCCCTTTTACGAGTGGCATGGCTATAACTACCAGGCAACTTTGGCACCAGATGCTCAAAACGTAGAGCGGGATGAGAATGGTCATGGCACCGCTGAAGCAGCAAATATTTTTTCCAATGCACCGGATATTGACTTTATTGGTGTCAAAATGGGGAGTAACCCCACCCTGGCGTTTAAGATGGCATCGGATTTACATCCAGCAGTGATGAACAACAGCTGGGGCTTCAGTATTCCAGAAGGGCCTCTACCGAATTACCTCAAGCCCCTAGAAGCAGCAGTTATTGAAGCAGTCAAAGAGCGTGGTATTACTGTCTGTTTCTCTGCTGGTAACGGACACTACGGATTTCCTGGTCAGATGCCGGAAGTGATTTCTGTGGGTGGAGTCTATGCCCACGATACTGTTGAGGGCAATGACTTTCGCTTAGAAGCTTCCAACTACGCCAGTAGCTTTGATAGCCAGATTTATCCAGGACGCCACGTCCCTGATGTGTGTGGACTGGTGGGAATGCAACCCAGCGCTGCTTATATCATGTTGCCCGTTGAACCAGGGGACGAAATTGACCAAGGCTTGGGCGGCGGTCAGTATCCGAATCAGGACGAAACGGCTACTGATGATGGGTGGGCCGTGATCAGCGGTACTAGTGCTGCTTCTCCCCAAGTAGCGGGTGTTTGTGCCTTGCTTAAACAGGCGCAACCTGGTCTGTCTCCATCCCTGATTAAGCAGATTCTGCGGGCATCAGCGCGAGATGTTAAGCTGGGCAAGAGCTTCCATGGTCAAGCAGCAGGAGAAGGACACGATGGAGCAACTGGAGCCGGTTTGGTGGATTCCTATGCCGCCTATAAGCTAGCTCGGTCCGTGACCATCCGCAATGTTCATGACTTGCCAGCACCTCGTTAATATAGCGCTTCTCAAATAGGTGAGCTATATTTGAGCTTTTAGGGAGTCGGGAATTCAGAAGTCAGAAGTCAGAAGTCGGGAATCGGGAGTCGGGAGTCGGGAGTCGGGAATCGGGAATATCACCACACTCCCATACATCCCATATATTCCCATCTCCCCATCTCCCCATCTCCCCACACCTCCCTCTCTTCCCCTGCTCCCTATTCCCTGTTCCCTTTGCTACATATGCTGAGTAATAGGATAATTGCCCATCGTGGCGCTTCTAATTGTGCCAAAGAGAATACTATTGAAGCCTATCAAAAAGCTATTGAAATTGGGGCTGACTTTATAGAATTTGATGTAAGAATCACAAAAGATGGGGTATTGATTTCCCATCATGATCCAATGATAGCTAATCAAGCTATCAGTCAGTTAAGCTTTGCTGAAATTAATTCCATTGCTGGTCAGCAAGGGTTTACAGTTCCTAGGGTTGAGGAAGTTTTAAGACTGACTCGCAACAAGATTAAACTAGCGATTGAGCTCAAAGAAGAAGGCTATGAAGAAAAAGTCATGGCCTTAGTAATGGGATATATCAAGATAGATGAGTTTGTTATTTTATCATTTAATATTTCATCATTAAGATCGATAAAATATCATTATCCTGAGGTTAAAACAGGATTGCTATTAAGCCAAAACAATAATAATGTTCTGATTATATTACTCAAGCTTTTCGGGATTTGGGTGTTTCAAAAACTGATCCGACTTACACCGGATATACTAGCATTACAGTGGGAAACGTTAAAATTTGGTTTATTGAAAATTGCTGCTAGACAGGGCAAACCGGTTTTTGTTTGGACTGTAAATGATCAAAAAATGATTGGAGAGTTTCTAAATGATAATCGGGTACATGGTATAATTACAGACAAACCGGACTTAGCTCGCAAGCTATTGACTAATCTTGAATGTACTCTTCGCCATTGATCATCGCTATCTCGGCTCTGACAAATTCTCGTCCTAGGTAAAGGGCGTGATCGAAGCGACTTAAAGGACAGGGTTTAGTTTCTTCGGTAATTTTCATGCCTAGTTCCTTGGCTGTCCTACCTTTGAAAATAGCGGTGGGAGTACGCTTTAATTTAACATCGCACGGAAATGGTTCTCCGGTTTCTGGATCAACTGCTAACCCTTTATCATTAATTTTGTTACTGTAGTGTTCGGCACAGATCAGACTTGCATCTCGGTCTATGTAAATAATAAAGTAGCCCTCTGGATCGAGTTCAATAAAGCGTTGGGAGAGCTTTTCATCAATAGCAGTAATGTTTTGGGCAGTGATCATCATGGGAACGGTCAATGGCTAAAGCTGATGGCAAATCCCAATATTGTAACGTTAACAGAACAATTAGACAAGCTCAGAGATGAGGATAATAGGGACACACAGCGGGAAGCAGCAGGTGTGGGAGGTGTGGGGAGTTAGGTGATCAGTAATTAAAAAAGTTGATAAATTTCACGGCCATACTTACTCTAGATTTAGTATAGTAGAGCTTGGAAATTCAATAATTAACCCTATTGATAGTGTTGTACCTTTTGGTTAGCAAGCAATAGTGTATTATATCTAAATTCTGCCCAACTACTGAAAATGCAACAAACCCTGCAAGGAACTAAAAGCCAAGTGAATCCAGATTTAGTATAGTAGAGCTTGGTAATTGAATAGTTAACCCTATCAGTAGTGTTGTACCTTGGTTTGAAAAAGCCGGGGTGCATTATATCTAATATTCTGCCCAACGAGTGAAAATGCAACAAACCCTATCGGCAACAAGCGTAAGCCAAAATCAAGCTCATATTCAGGTGATCAGACGGGATGGTTCTTTCGCTCCCCTTGATATTTCCAAAATTCGTTCTGTTGTTGATTGGGCTTGTGCTGGCAAGGATGTCAATCCGATCACTCTAGAAGCAGGACTCACTACCCGCTTGCGTGATGGTGTTAGTACCAGAGAGATTCAGGATAACTTGATCAACTGTGCCCTGGAAATGTGTAGTCCTGATCAGCCTCCGTGGCGCTATGTAGC
>NZ_JAAHHS010000819.1 GCF_010692395.1 Moorena sp. SIO3H5 | reverse complement strand
GAAATATCTATTCATGCTTTTATCTCTTCTTTAAAAGTGTACACAAAAGAAGAATATTTTCCGAATTGGGCATTGACTCAAAAGAAGTTGGGTGTTGCTTATAATCGTCGAATTCTGGGTAATAAAAAAGAGAATATTGAAGCTGCTATTAATTCTTACACTAACTCTTTAAAATTTTATACTCAATCAAATTTTTTCTATGATTGGGCAATGATTCAAAATTGTCTAGGTGATATTTACAAAGATAGATTAGCTGGAGAGAAAAGGAAAAATATTGAATCTGCTATTGCTTATTATACTTCTGCTCTAAAAATTTTTACAGAAGTAAATTTTCCCTATGATTGGGCAAAAACTAAACAGAGTCTAGGCGATATTTATAACAGAACAAAAATAGTAGGAAATAGAAGTGAAAATATTGAAAATGCTATTGCTTGCTATAATGATTCTTTAAGAGTTATCGACGAAACAAAATTTTCTCAAGATTGGGCATTTATTCAAAACAGTTTAGGTTGGGTTTATTTCAATAGAATAGTAGGAGAAAGGAAAGATAATATTGAAACTGCTATTGCTCATTACACTGCTGCCTTGAGAGTATTTACTGAAATAGACTTTCCTCAACTCTGGGCTAGTACTTTACAAATGATAGGTATAAATTATGAAGAAAGAATTGCGGGAGATAAAAAAGAAAATTTAGAAATTGCTATTGCTTACTATCTAAATGCTTTAAAAGTAATAACTGAAGAAAATTTTCCTCAAAAATGGGCTAGGACTCAAAAGATGTTAGGTGATGTATTACGTGAAAGAATAGCAGGCAGTAGAAAAGAAAATATTGAAGCTGCTATTTTTTACTATACAACTGCATTAAGAGTCTATAATGAGACTGATTTTCCCCTAAATTGGGCTAATATTCAACATAGTTTGGGTATTACTTACTTATATAGAATAGCGTGAGATAGTAAAAATAATATTGAAAATTCAATCATTTATTTTAGCAATGCCTTAAAAATCCATACAGAAGAAAATTATCCTGACAAATGGACTTCAAATA
>NZ_JAAHHS010000818.1 GCF_010692395.1 Moorena sp. SIO3H5 | reverse complement strand
ACCCCATACCCAACATTGTGGTAACTGTACTCGTTGTTTACAAGCTTGTCCTACCGATGCTATTACCCAACCATTTGTAGTTGAAGCCAATCGTTGTATTGCCTATCATACAATTGAAAATCGAGATGAAAATTTGCCCGGTACTATTGCATCTCATTTACAAGGTTGGGTCGCAGGTTGTGACATTTGTCAGGATGTTTGTCCTTGGAACCAACGATTTGCCAAGGAGACTGATGTATTAGAATTCCATCCTTACCCTGGAAATATATCACCAAAGTTGGTAGAATTAGCAAACATCTCTCATGGAGATTGGGATCGCCAATTTACGGCATCGGCATTACGTAGAATTAAACCGAAAATGTTACGACGGAATGCCCGTGCTAATCTAGAAGCGTCCCCAATATAAGTATGACTCAAAAAGTAATTATCTTTGATTTTGATGGCACAATTGCTGACACATTAGATGCTCTGATTAGTATTGCCAATCATTTAGCCAATGAATTTGGTTATGCTCCCATCACCACGGAAGAGCTAGCATATTTAAGGAATTTAAATTCTCGGCAAATAATTAAGTATTCTGGTATACCCCTATTAAAAATTCCCTTTTTAGTTAAAAAAGTTAAATCTGAATTAAAAGGAAAAATTCACGAATTAAAACCAATTGTTGGGATTAAAGAATCTTTGATTGCTTTGAGGAATGAAGAACATCGTTTAGGAATTATTACTTCTAATTCTGCCGATAATGTCATGGATTTTCTCAAAAATAATGATTTGGAAATGTTTTTTGACTTTATTTATTCTGGAGTGACAATTTTTGGCAAAACAACAATTATTAATAATGCATTAAGGCAAAATAATTTATCATCACAGCAAGTAATTTATGTGGGGGATGAAACCAGGGATGTAGAAGCATCCAAAAAGGCTAATATTAAAGTCATTGCAGTAGCCTGGGGTTTTAATTCTCACGAGGTACTAGCCAAGCAAAGTCCAGATTTTTTAATTCATCAACCAAAAGAACTATTACAGGTAATTCAGAAATGTTAATGAACC
>NZ_JAAHHS010000817.1 GCF_010692395.1 Moorena sp. SIO3H5 | reverse complement strand
TTCCACCTTCCTCCTTCATACTTCAATCTTCTACCTTACACCTTACCGAAATAATTAATAATTAAACAATTAAATATAGCAATCGAAGCAAAGGTTAGGACGTTAACTTAACAGCATAATCAACTCTATCTCGAAAATTTTCTATTGTTCCTTCTGACTTTCTGACTCGGTTTTTAATTGGAAACCAATAATGTTCTATTTCATTTAAGTCAGGAGAATATGGTGGTAAATATTCAAGTTCACAATTCACTGATTCTATTAATTCTCTAACTTTTTGGGATTTATGAAAACTTGCATTGTCTAATATTACTAATTGTCCTGTTTTTAATTGTGGCAACAATTTTTCTCCCAACCATTTTTCAAAAACTACACGGTTACAAGAGCCTTCAAATGTTAATGGAGCAACTAATTTTCCTTCACACAAACCACTTATAATACTTACCCTTAGACTTCTTTTTCCTGACTTTAAATCGTAATATCTTTTTCCCAATTCATTCCATCCATAACCATAATCTTCTCTATTATCCATACCTGATTCATCTATATACACCAGCTGTTCCGGTCTTTTATCGCGAATTTTGGCCAGAAATTTTTTTCTTTTGTCTTCATCTCTTTCTCTGTAACCGTAAGTTTTTTTTTCTTGTATAACCAATTTTTTTTAAGGCTTTACTTATAGTGCGATCGCTTACCTTATCTGGCCATTCCTCAGCCATTTCTTTTTGAGTTTTACTGCCATTAATCTGGGCAAATTTTCTGAATTGTTCTAAGTCTGGTATTTTGCGATTATATCCTTTTTGATAACCTGTTTTTGCTTTTATATCCCCAGTTTCTCTTCTTCTATGTAACCAAGTATTGATGGTATTACGACTAATCTTAAATATAGAACTATTTAAAGTTTTACTCATCCCACCATCAATGGCCTTAATAACTTTTTGTCTTAAGTCATAGCTATAAGGAGAAGGCATAATCTTTCCTAGATAATTTTTCTCTATTATGTCCTAATCTTTGCTTCGACTGCTATAATACCAATTATAGGGCTACGGGCTAGGA
>NZ_JAAHHS010000816.1 GCF_010692395.1 Moorena sp. SIO3H5 | reverse complement strand
CAAAATCCAATTCCGGAAAAATAAAAATAATGAAATAAAATACAAAACCTCACCTTGTCCTGACGGACATCCCTCTCCTTAATAGGTCGAGGGAAAGATTTTTGCACTGCAAAAAGCGAGGGTGAGGTTAAATTATAGATTTGCACTTTATTTAATTCGCACTCCTGTGTGTTGACAGCCAGGTTACTAAATCATCTAAATTAGAGAAATACAACTGGGCATCTACCAATGCTTCCAACTGGGGAATGGATAAACTGGTAATTGTCTGCTCTAAATCAGGAGCAATGTCCCCAAAACGTTGTTTGAGTAAACGTAGCAGTATCTTCTTCTCTCCTTCTTGTAACCCTTCTTGTAACCCTTCCTGTCGCCATTCTTCCCGTTGTTTGAGATAAGCTGGTGATAAATTCATAATCAACTCCCTATCCTCGTCACTTACATTATCTTTCACCTCTATATTTTTGCGCCAAGAAGCCAAAATCTCCAGCAATTGATTCCATCTGGAACTTTCTGACGACAGTTGAACCAACTCTTCTACAGCCTGTTTTTGCGTCCTTCCTTTCCCTAACACCCTTAACCACAAAGTGTCTTCATTAACAGGTAATTGATTAATACTTACAATCGACCCTTTCAACAATTGTGGCAGAAAATAAACCCCTTCATGCCAATCTCCTGACTCTTGAATTTTCGCCCCAAATCCGTTGAGCATCCTTGCAGAACAAGAAGGAGTTAAAATCCATAAATGGGGCAATTCTGTCTCTGATAAAGAACGTTTTTCTCGTTTGACTTGTCGCAATAAATCTCCATGAACGGAATATAACTTTAATAAACAACTCCTAATCTCCACTTCACTGGGAGGATTACGAAATGGCTCAAATAAACAACTTGTTATAGCCATTTTCGCCAATAAACCCAATTCTGAAGTATTAGATGGCGATGCATTGGGGACGAACCACACATCTATCTCACGAACTTCGCTTTTAACATCTTTGCTAGTTTCTACCTGTCCCAAAGAGCTTAACAATTCTTCTAGGTATTCCTTGGCAAATTGGTCATGAGGA
>NZ_JAAHHS010000815.1 GCF_010692395.1 Moorena sp. SIO3H5 | reverse complement strand
TTGAGTAAGTGAGGAATTGCTTGCTGTTGGATATTAGTTGGCTCAGTAAAACCTAATTTTTCTAGTTGTTGAGCGCGTTCTTGGGAAAGGCCTAATTCTTGAAACGAAACAGTCATTAAGTCTCCTGATGTATTGGTTTAATTTTTGAGTTGGGTTTGATTAGCTGTTATTAATAGTGGTGAAATAGTTAACAGCCAGCAATTTAGCTCTGGACTACCTGACCATAGAGGTCATAGGTATCGGCGTTGTCGATCAATACTGGCACAATGGTTCCCAATTTGACTTCACCTTGGACATATACTTGTCCGTCAACTTCTGGGGCAAATCTACCGGAACGACCAATTAACTCTCCTGTGCGGAGATTTTCTTGTTCTATGAGTACATCCACCACTTTGCCTACTTCTTGGAGATTTTTGCGCAGAGAAATCGGCTGTTGAACTATCATTAAAGCATCTCGCCGTTCATCCATTACTTCCTGAGGTACTTGGTGAGGCAAATCGTAGGCTGCTGTACCTACCTCTGGGGAAAAAGTAAATACACCAACATGATCGAATTGGTGATGCTGGACAAATTGCAGTAAATGCTGAAAATGTTCCTCTGTTTCTCCTGGAAAGCCAACAATAAAAGTTGTCCTTAAAACGGCTTCTGGTAATGCTGTCTTAATCTGCTCAATTACTGAGTTATTAACTCGTCCTTGCCAGGGACGATTCATCCCCCGTAGCACTTCCGGGTGGGAATGCTGTAAGGGCAAATCTAAATAGGTCAGAACGTTGGGAGTTTCCTTGATGGCAGTTAGTACATCTGTTGTTAATCCTGTGGGATAAGCATAATGTATGCGGATCCAAGGTACATTCACTTTACCTAAAGCCCGCAGTAACTCCGCTAACTTGGGTTTGCCGTAAATGTCTAAGCCATAATTGGTGGTAATTTGAGAAATCAATACAATTTCCTTTACCCCTTGGTCTGCCAATTGTTCTGCTTCGGCAACAATGGATTCAATTGTTCGCGATCGCTGTTTTCCTCGCAAATGGGGAATAATGCAGAAGGCACAGCTATAGTCACACCCTTCTGC
>NZ_JAAHHS010000814.1 GCF_010692395.1 Moorena sp. SIO3H5 | reverse complement strand
TGCCAAAGAATTAAAAACGAATATAGATACTTTCTTGGCTCGTTTACTTACTCCTACTGAACCAATTTTTTCTATTAAAATTACCCGTGATTGGCTTGATGCTCTGCAACATGAGTTGAATAACTATCAACGTAATCTCCAGGAACAAATTACCTATTTTGGCGGCACAAAATACTTGGAAGATATAGATAAAAAATGGCGTGATACAGAACAATTTATTGATGATATTGAGCACAAACCTGGTATTCCCTTACTCAACTCCAAAAATAGCCAAATTCAAACAGAAGCAAGAACTTGTCTACGAGAAGTAAGTGAATTGATCAAATATAATTTTAACTTAGCAGTTAATCAGGAAACTCTCGAAATTGTGAATGAATTGCAAAAACATTTACAAGCTAGAATTACCCAGTTTGCTGCTTTTAATAACTTGGTTGAAACATTGCAAAATACCTATGAAAAACAAGAAAGCGATCTCAGACAACTTGATTTTGATGAAATGAGTGGTGAAGCGATTTTTGACCTAGAAGATATGATCGCTGTTTTCAGAATATGCTACCAAAAGATGATTTTCGTCGCCAATTAGTGTTAGCAAGTTCTGCAATTTCAGAACCCACTGGTAGAGGGGAATCTTTGGCTAGTTTTATAGATAAAGAGCGCACTACGCCCAACCAATTGAAAAAGGAAATTGATATCAAAGTTGATAGTTTATTTGCACCTCGTAGTGTAAATATTGTCAACTCTGTAATCAAACGCTTTATGCAAAAATACTCCCTCTCAGCACGTTCAACGCGCTTGGGACAAATTATGCAAGAAGCTGAAGCTTTACTACCTTTAAAATTGAAAGATCCTCATTTTAGAAATGATAAGCGTAATAGTAGTCAATTAGTAGGGTTTAAGGATACCGATGAAGTAGAAGTTCACCAATTTAAGACTTTACTTTCCCAGGATTTAGCAATTGGTAGTAATGTTTTCCAAGCAACTCAAGCTGATGATGAAATTTTAATTGTCAATGAGTATGCTGGGTTTCCGCTCCGACTGATTAGCTCGTTAGAAAAAATGAGAAACCCTTACTA
>NZ_JAAHHS010000813.1 GCF_010692395.1 Moorena sp. SIO3H5 | reverse complement strand
CCTCTTCTGTCACCAACAAATTCATCACGGTTGACTGTGTGATTTGCTTGAGCCGTATGCTTGGAAACCTTGCAAGTACGGTTCTGAGGGGGGAACGGAGCCGCGAGGCTCCTTACCTACCCGCCTTATGCACAAAGACCAAACCGTAATAAGAGAATGTCAGGGAATCATAAATAAATGGCTAAATGACATGGGGTTGAAATTAAAACCAAGTAAGACAAAAATAACCCATACATCGGTCGGATTTGATTTCCTGGGATTCAATATCCGACAATACCAAGCCGGGAAAAATCAGTCAAAACAAGGTTTTAAGACCATCATCAAACCATCCAAAGGAAAAATCCAAGAGCACTACGGGCAGCTTTCAAAAACAATAGAATGTCATAAAGCTGCCCCACAGCAGGCTCTCATCAGCCGACTAAAACCCATTATACGAGGATGGTGTAACTACTACAGTTCCGTTTGTAGTAAAGAAACCTTCAGCGATTTGGGACATATGCTATGGAATAAACTTCAAAGATGGGGGTACAGAAGACATCCCAACAAATCAAAAACCTGGGTCAACGGAAAGTATTGGGGAACCATCGGTAATGACAATTGGGTTTTCAAAGATGGAGATATATATCTCCAAAAACATGCCTGGACAGAAATAAAAAGGCATACCAAAGTCAAAGAAACACGAAGCCCATACGATGGAGACTCAATCTACTGGAGCATCAGAATGGGAAAACATCCTGAAATGACCAGTCAAAAGGGAAAACTTTTGAAAAGGCAAAAAGGGAAATGTGCCCATTGTGGTCTGACTTTCAAGGACAGAGATTTAATGGAAACTCATCACATCTTACCACGAGCACTAGGTGGAACAAATAAGTTAGATAACCTCGAACTACTTCACCTACATTGCCATGACCAAAAACATGGAAAGAATTTCAACATCATAGAGTTGGATATAAACCCATGGTAGAAGTACCAATGTCAATGGTTCCTATGATGAGGAGCCGGATGAAGGGAAACTTTCACGTCCGGTTTTGGAGACGAGTCGGTGGGGCGACTTACCGACTTAGTTTAATCGA
>NZ_JAAHHS010000812.1 GCF_010692395.1 Moorena sp. SIO3H5 | reverse complement strand
CTTCATTCTGGTTGACCCTCAGGTGTGTTGACCTCAGATAGAATGCTGAGCCTTACGACCTGGTCGGTTTCTAAAGGGCGATCGCTGGCGACAATAAATGTCTCGTTTGGTTCTAGTCCAGAGAGAATCTCAATGTTGCCTTGATTCTGTTGTCCGATGGTGACGGAGCGAGCTGTTACGGTTGGTTGGGCTTCATCCTTTTTTAAGATAAAAACGGTGTTGTCATTGCTTCCAGTTTTTAGGGCGCTGGCAGGAACGACAACGGTTTGATTATCGGTTGTTGAAAACTGTACTCGGGCTAATTTTCCGCTACCGATGCGCCGATCTGGATTGCTCAGGGTGACTTCTACGGGGATAAGTCGAGAGGTAGTATCCGCTACGGGGGAAATGCGGGTGACGCTGCCCGTAACTTGGATATCTGGAAAGGCATCGAAGCGTATTTCGGCGGGTTGCCCCAGGGCGAGTTGGCCAATATCCAGCTCTGATACCTGTACTTCTATAGTGAGGCTGCTAAGGTTGCCTAGCTCAAAAATGGGCGTGCCAGGTTGCACATAGTCCCCAGGCTCTAAGAGTTTGGTTAAGACAGTAGCGGTCTGCGGGGCATTTACATTCACCCAGCGCAGTTGTTCCTTGGCTTCTGCTAATACGGCCTGCTGGGCTGTGACCCGACTGTTGGCGGCTGCGATCGCTTGTTCCCTAGCCTCAATCTGAGCCTGGGCCGATGCCACTGCCTGCTCTGCACTAATTAGCGTTAACTCAGCGGCTTCAGCCACCTGTTGTGAAATTGCTCCCTGATTTGCTAGCTGTCGTAATCGGTCAGCATCCAGTTTTGCCTGGTCGCGAGTGGCCTGGGCTTGAATTGCTGCGGCTTGGGCATCGGTAATGGACACCTGATCCACTGCGACTTCGGATTGGCGTACCGACAGTTCTGCCTGGGCTTCGTTGACTCGGGCAGTGAGCAAACCACTATCGATTTGGGCGAGTACATCCCCTGACTGTACCGGGTCTCCCACATCTACTTGGGTGGAAACAACCGCACCTGCCGTTTGAGCACTGAGAACGATTTGCTGTTCAGG
>NZ_JAAHHS010000811.1 GCF_010692395.1 Moorena sp. SIO3H5 | reverse complement strand
TTCCGCAAATACCACAGATACGAGGTGTGGCAATTAATCCCGCTTGTGGGTCTTTTCCCCGTAAAATAACTTCAAATCCCCGGAATAGTTCCGCTTGGGTCCAAGCATTAATTACATACCCATCTTCGATATCTACTCGAACATCTAAATCCCCTTCTACCCTACCAACCGGCGAAATATCTAGTGTTTGAATTGCCATGATTATTTGTTAAGTGGGCTTTATCAGTGGAAAATGTTGTAGGAACAGAACACCTCCTTGATACCAAGTTGCGTTCTATCATGGTAGTTTAAGTCAATGCGATTGCTTCCTACCCTGCAAGAACGCTTAGAGGGAACATCGCAATGACTGGATACTATCTTTGAATGCAACTTAGTATGATTAGAAGGTGTTGGAAAGAAGCATTAATTTTGCTGTATTACCAAACTTAAGCAACTTACAGCATATTTCACCTTCATGAAGTACATTTAGACGGGACATATGGGTTAAGACAGTATTATTCGACTCAATAACCGTCAACCGTCAACTGTCAACCGTCAACCGTCAACCATCAACCGTCAACCGTCAACTGTCAACTATCAACCATCAACTGAGACTAAACAGTGAAAAACTCTTCATCTGTCCAATCAGGAGCAGTATCCTTTGCTACTACAGTCAATAAAGCATAGTCCTTCTTATTTGCTCCTGTGGGTAAATCTTTAGGAGCACCCAAAACAGTTTGGGTTTTAAACACAGTTCCTGGTTTGAGGTCATAGAAAGGAAATTCTGGTTCCGTACAACCAAGACAAGGCATACCAGCCCGGGTTTTAGAAGAAACACGGTTCCATAATATCCGGTTACAGGAAGAATGGGTCATTGGCCCGCGACAACCCAAATCATAAAACAGACATCCCGTGCGATCGCCAAATTGCTCAGTAGATGCTCGGTAAGCAAAATGGTCGTTACGGGTACATCCTGTTTGAGTAAAAGTACTAAAAAAGGTTTTGGGACGATGTAATTCGTCTAAAGCAATATCTCCAATACGTCCAGTGGCGATTGCTACTAGTACTTGGGAAATCCAGTCGGATGGGCAGGACATCCGGGAATATT
>NZ_JAAHHS010000810.1 GCF_010692395.1 Moorena sp. SIO3H5 | reverse complement strand
AGCGAAGTGTGCTCACCTGGATGCTTATAATCAGCAATTGATTAATAAACAAATTTTACCATTACCTCGGATAGTCTGTATATTTGATGAATATGCTGACTTCATGGCAGAGAAAGAAATCCGCAAAGAGTTAGAATCAAGTATTAAGCGTTTAGGAGCCAAAGCTAGAGCAGCTGGAATTCATTTGATTATTGCTACTCAACGACCAGAAGCGAAAGTTGTTACTCCGATTATTCGCTCTAATTTACCAGGGCGAATTGCTTTACGCACAGCGTCTGAAGCCGACTCAAGGATTATTTTTGGTGGTAGCAACAGTGAAGCAGCTTATTTGTTAGGTAAGGGAGATTTATTATATCAAAAGGGTAGTAAGTTAGAGCGATTGCAAAGTTTGTTTGCTGAGAGGATTATATTACCTTGATTTTAGGGAATAGGGAACAGGGAACAGGGAACAGGGAATAGGGAGAGTGTATCTCAATGTTGGCCTTGCTTAATAATAGAATTAATGGAATAATTTGAATAGTTTTAATGATTGTAAGAGTTTTGTAGAATGGGCATCTTGGTGGAACTGGCATCTTGCCAGTTTCATGGTTATTTGCGCCCGGGCAGGATGCCCACTCTACTTATATTCATTGATTGTAAGAGTTTTGTAGAATGGGCATCTTGGTGGAACTGGCATCTTGCCAGTTTCATGGTTATTTGCGCCCGGGCAGGATGCCCACTCTACTTATATTCATTGATTGATTCAGCAACGCCACAGAGATTAAACCAATGCTTACTTGTTTTATTCAAAAGCTATTCCCGTAGCCCATTAGCTGATAGCTGATAGCTGATAGCTGATAGCTGATAGCTGATAGCTGATAGCTGATAGTCGGGATTTTGGCCAAATTTATCTCACCATCCTGGAAGGAAGTATTAGACTAAAAACCACTATAGTTAAAAATTGCTGAAAGTATTCTTGCCCTGGGGGGGCGACAAGCGCCCTGTAACCCTTGATACATCTTAAATTGAGCAAATTATGGTAAAAAAAGATAGGTCATAACTTGTCAATACGACCTATCAATTGAAAATGCTACCAGAATTATATCAA
>NZ_JAAHHS010000081.1 GCF_010692395.1 Moorena sp. SIO3H5 | reverse complement strand
GGGTTTACCCTACCGCGTAACATCCTTTGAGAATCCCCCGTGTTTTAACCGGGGGAGATGTCAAAAAAATCAACTGAGGCACGCTAACTCGGTAAACCGTGCCTCAGCTCCCTTGGTATATTGGTATATAGGGTATTTAGACGGCTTCTAGATTTTTTTCCCCAGTACGAATTCTAACCACCTGATCGACGGGGCTAATGAAAATTTTACCGTCACCAATTTCACCGGTGCGAGCTGCAGCGATCACTTTGTCTACGACCATATCGACTTGATCGTCTTCTACGACAATTTCTACTTTGAGTTTTTGTAGGAATTCCACAGTGTACTCTGAACCGCGATAACGTTCAGTCTGACCTTTCTGGCGTCCAAAGCCTCGAACCTCAGAAACTGTCATTCCGACAATGCCAGCGTTGACTAGAGCGATTTTGACTTCGTCCAGCTTAAATGGCCGGATGATGGCTTCTACTTTTTTCAATCTCCTAACTCCTCAGTTGTTCTGCTATTCATTTGTTATATGTTGACATCCTCACCGTCCTAGAAGAAAGGCGATTCCTAAACCTCACGATTTAGGTTTCTGCTTCAATGCAACAGCTGTCACAAGCCTTCCATTGCCCTGTCATCTTTTCCCGGTCTACCGATTTTGCTGCGCCGCCAGGTTACTGGACTTCGCTCGTATAGGCTGTCTGAATCCAATCTGCAAAGCCGACGCTACGCGAACGTCTCGGGTGGGTCATTGACCATCCTGATGGTAACATAAAGCCGTCCTATAAGAACGGGGTTTTTTTTTGATAAGCATGACACTTTATCTCACTGTGGATGTGAAAATTTTTATAAATGCTGATAGGGTAACTCTCAAGTGTTGATCTCGATTGATCAACCGCGAAGACGACTCGCTTTTCTATACTTATCGATATATTAGCTGCACAGGTATTTGATGACTGCCCACCAACTCATGCTCCCCTGCTTTTATGCCCCACCCATCGTTCCCGTCTTTGCAGTTCATTTCCTTAACTACCTTGAGCCTGTGGCAAAATTGAGGTAAGCCCATCTATCCACCATTCCCAGCATGACCGCAACCACACCCACCCTGGCAACCAAATACGAACCGAAAACCACCGAAGCCAAGTGGCAACAATACTGGGAAGAAAACCAAGTCTTCAAAGCTGACCCCAATCACCAGGGTGAACCCTACTGCGTTGTTATCCCCCCACCTAACGTAACTGGGAAGTTGCACATGGGTCACGCCTTCGAGAGTGCCCTGATTGACACCCTCGTCCGTTACCACCGGATGACAGGACGCAATACCCTTTGGCTACCGGGAACTGACCACGCTAGTATTGGTGTACAAACCATTCTCGATAGAAAGTTACAAGCTCAAGGTAAAACCCGCTATGACTTGGGACGGGAAAAGTTTATTGAATGGGCTTGGGAGTGGAAGGAAGAATCAGGTGGCACCATCGTTAACCAGCTGAGGCGTTTGGGGGTTTCGGTGGATTGGTCGCGGGAACGCTTCACGATGGATGAAGGCTTATCGAAAGCAGTAATTGAAGCCTTTGTCCAACTCTATGACCAGGGACTGATTTATCGGGGCGAATATATGGTCAACTGGTGTCCAGCCTCGGAGTCCGCTGTCTCAGATTTGGAAGTGGAAAATAAGGAAGTAGATGGGCATTTGTGGCATTTTCGATATCCCATTACTGATAGCAATGGTTTTGTGGAAGTAGCTACCACTAGACCAGAAACTATGTTGGGAGATACGGCGGTTGCAGTTAATCCTGATGATGAACGCTACCAGGATTTAATTGGTAAAACTGTAACCTTGCCAATTATGGGACGAGAAATTCCGATTATTGCTGATGAATTGGTTGATCCAGGGTTTGGCACCGGTTGTGTCAAGGTAACTCCGGCCCATGACCCTAATGACTTTCAAATGGGTCAGCGTCATAGTCTGCCATTCATTAACATCATGAATAAGAATGGCACATTAAATGAAAAGGCTGGCGCTTTCGAAGGACAAGACCGGTTTGAAGCTCGGAAAAATGTGGTGAAGCAGCTGGAAGCAGAAGAGCTGTTGGTTAAGGTAGAGGACTACAAACATACAGTACCCTATAGCGATCGCGGAAAGGTTCCTGTTGAACCCTTAATCTCAACGCAATGGTTTGTCAAAATTCGCCCCCTAGCTGACCGAGCCCTAGAGTCTCTTGACCAGCACCATTCTCCAGTATTTATCCCGGAACGTTGGACGAAGGTCTACCGAGATTGGCTGGTGAAATTAAAAGACTGGTGCATCTCCCGCCAACTCTGGTGGGGACACCAAATTCCAGCTTGGTATGTGGTGAGTGAAACCAATGGCACAATAACTAGCGAGACTCCGTTTATTGTGGCTCACCATGAAGCAGAAGCTAAGAATAAAGCGGTAGCAAAATTTGGAGAAAATGTCAAGCTAGAGAAAGACCCAGATGTGCTGGATACCTGGTTTTCCTCAGGATTATGGCCCTTCTCTACTATGGGATGGCCTGATCAGACCAAGGATTTGAAGACTTACTATCCCACTACCACCCTGGTAACAGGTTTTGACATCATTTTCTTCTGGGTTGCCCGCATGACCATGATGGCAGGACATTTTACGGGTCAGATGCCGTTTAAGAGTGTTTACATCCACGGGCTAGTGCGGGATGAGAACAATAAGAAAATGTCTAAGTCGGCTAATAATGGTATTGACCCCTTAATCCTGATTGACAAGTATGGTACGGATGCCGTGCGCTATACCTTGGTTCGGGAAGTGGCAGGTGCAGGTCAAGATATCCGAATAGAGTATAACCGCAAGACGGATGAGTCAGCTTCTGTAGAAGCATCCCGCAATTTTGCCAATAAACTGTGGAATGCAGCCCGGTTTGTAATGCTAAACCTTGATGGTAAGACTCCCGAAGAGTTGGGCCAACCAACAGTAGAGGCATTGGAATTATGCGATCGCTGGATTCTTTCCCGTTTTCACCAAGTGGTGCGTCAAACTAGGGATCATCTAGATGCTTATGGCTTGGGAGAAGCGGCTAAAGGACTTTATGAATTCATCTGGGGTGATTTTTGTGATTGGTACATTGAACTGGTCAAATCGAGGCTGCGTGAGGATGCCAATTCTCCGTCGCGGGTTGTGGCACAGCAAACTCTAGCTTACGTTTTAGAGGGTATCCTCAAGCTACTCCATCCCTTCATGCCCCATATCACTGAAGAAATCTGGCACACCTTGACCCAGAAATCTGGGGAGGTTTTGGCGCTACAACCTTATCCTATAGAGTACTTAGATAAAATAGACCATGACCTTTCGCCAATAGGCAATACCCAATCTTCTATATCCCCAAGTTCTCTAATTGACTCAGAACTAGAGCAAAGGTTTGAGCTGCTGATCGGTACAATCCGTACTATCCGCAACCTCCGGGCTGAGGCAGAGATTAAACCAGGGGTGACCGCACCTGTTATTCTGCAAAGCAGCAACAGTGACGAAGGTCAAATTTTAGAGGCGGGTCAAGCCTATATCAAAGACATAGGTAAGGTCAATCAATTAACCATTACTCCAGCCTTGGAGAAAGAGGTTAAGAATACCATGGCCGGTGTAGTCGGCACTGTCCAGGTGCTAATTCCCCTAACTGGTGTGGTCGATGTGGATGCTCTACGGGCTAAGTTAGAAAAGAATTTACGTAAAGTAGAGGCGGAAGTCAAATCCTTGTCTGGGCGTCTGGGTAATAAGAACTTTGTGAGTAAAGCTCCAGAAGCAGTGGTTAAGGGTGCTCAAGAGGCATTGGCAGAAGCTAAAAAGCAAGAGTCTATTTTACGCGATCGCTTAAATAGACTTTAGAAAGATTTCTATCAAACCGGTAATGCTACACCTAGCTAAAGTTCAAGACAATGATGATTTTGGCGGGCTCAAATTGCAACTACTTGCCCGCCAAAACTCTGATCAATTCTGGGAAGTGATTGAGCCAAGACCTGTGGCGTTTACTAATTCCCAAGCTTTAAAAGAAGGTTGCTTAGTCTTAATCGATCTGGCTGAAACTCAAGAGGTGATCACTATTCAATCTGCCACCGATTGGGTGTTAGATTTAGTCAAGAAGTATTTAACAGCTGAGGTTAAGTCTACCTTTTTAGAAGAAGAAATGAAACGGGCTGAACAATGGCGGCAAGAGCTAACCTTGAAAAGCCAAGGGTTAGATATCCGCGATTTAGAAGTAGAAGCACGTCGCGAAAAAATTGAAGCTTTAGCAGAAAACTTGAAATTGGAGAAGAAACAGCTGGAGCAAAAGGTAGCCCAATTGGAGGCTAAAATTGATCAAGCTGGTAATGAGTAAAGGGAATAGGGAATAGGGAATAGGGAAACAGAGGGATATGTGAGTTAAAATCCCCCTTGGGAGTAGTCACTTAATTTGACTCAAAATATACCGCAAGCGGTCATAATCATCCTTAAGTAAGACACTCAAAGTTCGTCCGGCCTTGACTAACCAGTCACGGTCAGTCTGACGAAGACGATAAACTTCCCTAATCACAGCTGCTGTCAGGGGGTCTACTGGGGCACCATTGACTTCTAAAAGTGTTCGCAAAAAATCCAAATCTCCAGTAAAGTGAATAACCTCTGATGGTTCACACTGGTAGACAGGTTGATGAATTTGCGGGGGACGGGGTGGAAGATACTGATAGACTCGACCATGATGGTTGCTAAAACCATTAACACCTTCTTCCGAAGACATAAACCCAACGATGGCAGCACGGAACTCAGTTTTGAGCATGGCGAAAATCTGAGGCTGCTGCTCACGTAATTCTGCCAGTGACAATCCTAAAGCTGTTGCTCGATGAACCGAGTCAATCGGGCTAGTGGTAGCATAATAAACTACAGCAAAAATTTGATTACCTGACTCATCATCTACAGATTTTACCCAGCTGCCAAAGGCAGGCATGACCGGAAAGCTTAGATCTTCTGGCTCTAAACATTGAGCTAGAAATTCTGTAGTTGCTGTTTCAATCACCTCAGCAAGGTGATTTTCTGAGCGATTGCTGGGGGTAAACTGGGGTAAGGGAAGGCGCATGGTTTAGTTATTAGTCATTAGTCATTAGTTATTGATGTATGCCCTTGATTGATTTATGCGATTGATGTATGCCCCAGTTTTATGCCCCAGTTTGAAGAGGGTGTTGAAACAGTAGTCTGGTAGAGTTTTTTAGAGGCTGATTAGGGGCTTACTCGAGACGACAAGTGATCTATCTAACCCTTTTTACCAATTTTTGGTTTCACCTCTTCGATTTCCGACAGCTGAAAGGTCACTAATTTATCCCAGTTACCTCCTTCAAACAGCACAGCTGCTTTACCATCACTAACCCGCTGTACGAGCCCCTCAAAGCGATAATAGGTATCGTCAACATTGATTACGCGAACTATAGAACCTGGAAAAATCATGACTGCCTCAAAACTTAGATTGCCTTATTTAGATTTCCTTTACTAGGATAGGAGTTATTTGACTTATTAGTCATCCAGTATCTCATAACCCATAACTTATTGAAATTTCAATCGCTGTCGATAATTGGCCACTGCTTGGGCTAACCCTAGGCCAAGAAAGTTGGTTAGTAGGGCTGAACGACCGTAACTGAGTAAAGGCAGAGGAATTCCTGTGATGGGAGCTAAGCCAATAGTCATCCCAATGTTGATCACGGTTTGAAACACAATCATTGAGAGCACGCCAATTGTTACTAGAGAGCCAAAGTTGTCTTTAGCATTCTGAGCAATCAGCACCAAGCGTAGGCACAACCACCACAAGGCTAATAAAATACACAAGCAACCTACAAAGCCTAGTTCTTCACCAATGGCTGAGAAAATAAAGTCAGTATGCTGTTCCGGGATAAAGTGGAGTTGAGTTTGAGTTCCCTGGTTCAGTCCCCTTCCCCAAAGTTCACCAGCACCGATACCAATTCGAGACTGAATGAGGTGATACCCTCCTCCCAGTGGATCTAGATCGGGGTTCAAAAAGAGCGTTAATCGGTCTTTTTGATAGTCCTTCAAGAGATTCCAGAAGACTTTTCCTAACGGTCCGACCACTAGGTTAACCACCAGGGTACCCAAGGCTCCCAACCAGCGCCAAGGGAGACTCAGGAAGGCAATCAGTGTGATCACAACAGCCCAGGTATACCATGCAGGTAAAGATATACTGAAGACAATGGCTGACACCAGAGGGGAAATCAACAGGAGCAACCAGCCGGGATTGGCATTTGCCCAGTAAAGCATACTCAAGGTAATTGCCCCAAACACCAAGGATGTTCCGAGATCAGGCTGCCCAAACACTAATGCCCAAGGTACGATAGTTACTGCTAAAGCTGCTATTACTGCTGGAATGGTAGTAGCGGGTCGTTTGTGCAAGATGGCAGCTAGAGTAATAATCAACCCGACCTTGGCAAATTCTGATGGTTGAACATTAAAGCCTCCAATAGTAACCCAACGCTGAGCACCCTTAGCACTAGCACCGATGATCATTACAGCAATTAAGGACAGATTGGTGATGGCGTAAATTACCCAATGCCATTGGATCAGAGATTGATAGCGCGATCGCGCAATGAATAGAGCGATAAACAGTCCAATACCACCAATGAGCAAGTGGGAGACCCAATAGTTTCCACCATTGTCGATGGCTGCAGAGCGAATCATCACTGCCCCAAAGATGGTCAGCCCCACAGTCAGGAATAACAGTTGCCAGTCTAAGTCCTGCCAGGGAGCCCACAACAGCCGCCAACGAATACTGTTTCTTATTCTAAATTTATTAATTTGTACCATCAGTTATGAGGTATGACCTAGAGCAAAGGGAACAGGGAATAGGGAATAGGGAGCAGGGAATAGGTACTTCGGAGCAGGGAAGAAAAATTATCACAATTTATTTAGAGTCCCTATATTAGGTATGAGCTATTAGGTATTAACCCTGAGAAAATTGTTAATGGTGATTTTCCATGTTCTATGTTTGAGTTATTCTTGCCTACAATTATTTGTTAATTAGAAAGGGCAGCAATGGAAACTTTGGCAGCAATCTGAGATGCGATCGCTATCAGTGCTTTAGCGGAGGCTGACTCTGGATTACCCACAGCGATGGGCAATCCTTGATCCCCTCCCTGGCGTAGGGAAATTTCTAGGGGAATACAACCGAGCAAGGGAATTCCTAGTTCTTTTGATGTTTTTTCACCTCCTCCAGAGCCAAACAGGTCATACTGACGATCGGGCAAGTCTGGTGGGATAAAGTAACTCATATTTTCTACTATTCCCAACACCGGGACTCCCATTTGCTCAAACATTTTCAAGCCTCGGCGGGAGTCTAACAGAGCGACATTTTGGGGTGTTGTCACAATTACGGCTCCTGCCATGGGTACTGCTTGGGCTAAGGTTAGCTGAGCATCCCCAGTACCTGGTGGCATATCCACAATCAGATAGTCCAATTCACCCCACTCTACCTGATAGAGGAACTGGCGAATAATTCCATTTAACATCGGTCCGCGCCAAACCACTGGCTGATCTGGATCTATTAGAAATCCCATGGACACTAGCTTGATACCGTGGTTGAAAGCTGGCTCGATGACATCCCCGTGTTTTCCTTTCTGAACCATGACTTTGGCATCAGTTAATCCCAGCATGGCTGGAGCATTGGGACCATAGATATCAGCGTCTAGGAGACCGACTTTAGCCCCCAACTGAGCCAAAGCAACTGCCACATTTACCGAAACAGTACTCTTCCCGACGCCCCCCTTACCACTGGAAATGGCTAAAATATTTTTTACGCCCTCAATACCAGTGCGGTCAGGCAAGGATTTTTGCTGAGGTGTTTCAGCGGTAACATCCACTACTACCTCTTCTACTCCTGATAGCTGTTTGACTGCCTTTTGGCAATCCTCTACAATAAATTCCCGCAACGGACAGGCTGGGGTGGTCAACACTAAGGTAAAACTAACTGTACCGTTGTCAACCTTGACATTGCGGATCATATTTAATTCCACTAAACTCTTCTGGAGTTCGGGGTCTTGTACCGGTCGTAATATGTCTAAAACTGAATTTGTATCAAGCATGACAGATAGGCGGGCATAGCCTGTGTTAGCTAAGGCCACGAGGAATGGGGCTACGGTTCGATTGTAGAGCTTTACTAGGCGCAGTGATTGCCAATCAGACTAAGAAAATAGACCATCAAAGCGATCGTTACCAACTGTCTCGAACGGTTTTTGATTGTTTTTATATTTGACTGACAGCCTAACGCCTAAGGGGGTCGAGGAATAATTTCTACTCCGTGAAAGCTGAGAACTATGTACTTAAGAAAATCGCAAACCCCGATCAAATCTCATGTCAATCGAGATTATAGCGTTAATTTTACTTATCAAGTGCATTCAAGTTTATTATTCCTGTCTTGATGCAGTCGCACTATGGGTAAACCCTCTCATGTCCGCGCACCCGCCACTATTCCCTACTCTCTAAAACCCACCGGCTTAAGTACCTCATGGGATTGATAAATACTATAGGTGTTGCCCCCCAGTTGATAGTGAAGATCAACTATATCCGAGGCCGACTTAAAATTTCGTTAAACTACAACTATCCCTTGTGATAGCTATATTACAGCGCGTTCGAAATTGCAAAATTGCTCAAAAATTTGGTCACTTGCACAAACTATGTTATTCTACAAGAGGCCTAAATGTTAGGGATAAATATGGGGTTAACGAGAGACCTCTTAAAGGAAGTTGTCTGGTGGAGCTGTGCTCCCAGTCCGGTCTCTGATCACGAGGATTCCGATTATCCTGATCAACCATCCCTAGCCAAAATAAAGGAGTTCGACTTTGGAAAACAATGTTGTCATGGGGTTTATCACCCGATGATGACTAAACTTTTTGCAACTCTTCCGCACTAGAGGTTTCTCTTGATAGGATTTGGGCTGATAACTACTTTCTAGCCCTCTAGACATCAGAGATGTCACAAGTTGTCAACAACAAGAGGTATGTATTTTGAAGACAACCATTACTGAACCCAAAAGTGCTAAGACAGTTAATAGTTTTGATGCGATTAAGGAAGCCCACAAGCTTTCTGGAAAGGCTGACGATCTTAAGCAATACTACGATCAATGGTCAAGGGCTTATGACCAAGATGTTGATAATGAAGACTATTGTGGATCGGATTACATTGCTACCTATTTGGATTTGTTGCCCAAGCACGATGGGAAGTTTTTGAATTTACGCAATCTGGAAATCGAATATTTTTGCGACCGACTTGGTTATACCATGATATGTCAACTGTTGACACAGCTACAAGTGGTGCCCGCAATCAAGGGGGTAAAACCTATGGAAAAGAAGCTCTGAGATTGGGTTTAGAGCAGATACTTTATGTTTTGGGTGAAGCAATCGCGGTGTATGAATAGTGATCCCCAGAGTTGACAAATTCTTAATATACCCGAATGCAACTTGCTGATTAGTGAAACTGAAAGACTAAGGAAAAAAATGTTGAAAGAACAAGTCAATCAATATACTGGCATTAGCGAATATTACGATCTTTTGATGACAGCAGGTTATTATGATTACGAAGCTCAAACCGATTCTCTAGCTCACATATTCAAATCATGTAATTCTGTTCTGGAATTAGGCGTCGGAACCGGATTAGTCGCTGAAAAATTAATTAAAAAATTGCCTGAAATTGATTTTGTGGGAATTGATTTCACTGAAAGTATGTTAATCCAAGCACAAAAACGCCTGGCAAAAAACATTGATTTACGCCATGAAAATGTATTAACCATGGATTTGTGCAAAAAGTTTGATGCAGCTTTTTCCAATGGAGGAATTTGGTATTTTATTGACAACCATGAAAAAGACTATATTTTTTGTAGCCATTTACCAAAAATACAAAATATTATCAAGAGTTTCCATAATGTAGCAAATCACTTGAACAATCAAGGAAGCTTAATTTTTAGTGTTCAAGGTGTTCATCAAGATTATGAAGAAACTTTAACCGATGAAATAACTTATAGTCAGCAAATATTACCACTTCCTTATGATAAATTTGACAAACACTATAGTTTTCATCGAAATAAAATGCTCTTGGCAAAGCAAACTTGTAAATATCAGCTCTTGCCAGAATCAATGGCTCAAATATTATTGCATGAATGTGGTTTTGAGTTTCAATATATAACTCCCTGTAAGCAATATCATGTCTATAAGAAAGTAATTTAAACAGGCTTAAGCTGTTCAGCATTTAGATTGGGATACCTCAATTAATCACAGGGAACAGAAAAAAGCGGGTGTGGGAACAGGTAATAACCAATTTAAGCAGGTGCACAAAATTAATTACACATTTTAAAAAACTCAAAGCCTTACGATGTAAGGGTTACAGAGATTGGGAGTAGGAAATTAATTTTGTTTAGGTGCTTAAATGCACATCAGCTTAATAATATCAAAAATCAATTTTGTTTGGATCTTGAAAAACATGAATAAAATAGGCTTTATAGGTGTTGGTAACATGGGAAATCCCATGGCACGAAATTTACTTGAAGCAGGTTTTCCTGTGGTTGTCCATGATTTACGTCCGGCATCAGCAGAAAACCTGATAAAAAAAGGAGCAAAATGGGCCGAATCGCCAGAAGTCCTTGCTCGTCAAACAGATGCAGTGATTACAATGTTACCCAATCCTGCAGCAGTGGAGAGCGTTCTTTTGGGTGAGAAAGGACTATTGAAAAGTTTAAGTCCCAATTCCACTTGGATTGATTGTACGACCAATTCTCCCACCTCATTCCAAAAAATTGCCGAAGAAGCTATTTCTGTGGGGGTTAAGGTAATGGAGGCACCCGTAACCAATGCAGTAGATGGGGCAGAAAGAGGAGAATTAATCTTTTTCGTTGGTGGTGATCTTGAGGTATTTGAACAAGCAAAACATATTCTTGAACCCATGGCAGAACAAATTTTTTATGCAGGAGCTTTAGGAACGGGAAATATAACGAAGCTAATTACTAATATGCTCTGGTTTATCAATGCTTGTGCAATCGGAGAAGCACTTGTTATTGGAGAAAAAGCTGGTATTCCACTTACTAATTTATCGGAAATGATTAAAGCAAGTGCTGGCAACAGTTGGGTTGCACAGCATGATATTCCATCTATCTTTGCAGGACATTATGATCCATCCTTTACTCTTAAACTGTGTGTCAAAGATTTGCGGCTTATTGATGAACTTGCTCAACAATACAATATACCTTTAATGATGGGAAATCAAGCCAGAAGTATTTTTCAGTCTGCCCAGGCAAAATATGGTCACGACAAAGGAGAAATGTCTGTGGTTAAACTCTTAGAAGATATTGTAGGAGTATCTTTGCAAATTAATCAAGTAAGTAAGGATTAAGCTTTCAAATATAGATAATAAAGAAGGATGAATGTGATCCAATTATTGGCGCTTTCATCCAAAGCATAAAATAATAATACGTGAATTAACAAAAATGGATAAAATATTAGCTCTGTGGGCAGTGCCACGATCAACGTCTACTGCATTTGAGCGTATGATGCGAGAAAGAGGGGATTTTTCAGTACATGACGAACCTTTTGGGTTATCTTTTTACTATAGTCAAGAGCGTCGTAACACTACCCGTTATCCAGAAGCGGAGTTAAATCCTGAAAATAGTTTTAATTCAATCTTAGCAAAGTTAAAGCAAGAAACTGAAAATAAGCCCGTTTTTATTAAAGACATGGGCTACTATATTACTCATATAGCTAACCCTGAGTTTTTTTATAATTTTGAGAATACTTTTATAATTAGAAATCCAGAAAAATCTATCCCGTCGCTTTTTAAAAATTGGCCTGATTTTACCTTAGAAGAAACTGGATATGCTGAACTAAATAAGCTGTTTGAAACAGTGAAGGAAATGGATGGGAAAGTTCCAATATTAATAGATTCAGATGATTTAATCCAAAAACCTGAAGCAACGGTGAAGGCTTATTGTGAGGCTGTGGGTATCCCTTTTATTAAAGAAGCTCTAGCATGGAAACCTAAGCCTCAACCTGAAATCAATCAATGGGAAGGTGGATGGCATGATTATACTCAATCTAGTCAGGGATTTAAAGAACGAGAAAAAAAAGATTATGCCAAAATTGAAGACCATGAACATTTAAAGCAAGCTTATGAGTTTTGTTTGCCTTACTACCAAAAGCTCTACGAACAGCGCTTGTGTATAGAATAAAAAATAATAAAAAAATACATCTGAAAACTTTACCAGTAATCTCATTAATAAAATTCAAATACCTCAATGGTTCAAAATTAGGCAACGAAGAACACAAACGCCTCTACAACATCTGCTTATAGAATGGGTTTTTATATTTTAAATATCATGGCATTTATGCCGATTTAGTTCAACAAACTCTCGACAGTTGTCGTAACTTTTTTCAGTTGCCAAAGGACATTAAAGAAGACTACGGCCAAGACAAACAAACCGTTTATCCCAACATGTCTAGCCTTCAGCCTTGGTTTACTGCTTTTGGCCGCGCTGCATCCCCACTCCCTACTCCCAGGGAGTGCGCTTGACCCGTAATTAAATTCGCCACGGGTCGCACCGCTCCCTACTCCCTACTCCCTTTGCTATATAAGCTATCGTGGTGATTAAAGACTCGCAAACCAGCGACAGATTGCCATGAGAAAATTTTTGATACTGTGTCTGTTTGTAATAGGGCTGGGTTTTGCCCTGTTTAACTTTAAAGGATTGGCAAATCAGGGTAATTTTGAGTCGATTGTAATCGACTTCCGGGAAGATATCCCAGCTGCTCAACTTAATGAGCAATTGCAAGCGATCGCACAACAATACGAGGTTAATCCCCAACTCAATAGTGAATTTTCAGCAGCGGATCACATTTATATCCTAAACGGAGATAAACAACTGCTGAATACCCTGAAACAATCAGGACTATCCCAAGCAACAGAATATATTGAACCGAACTATACCTATAGTGCCTTCGAGGTTCCCAATGACCCTGACTATAGCAAGCAGTGGAACCTGCGCAGCATTAATATAGAATCTGCTTGGGATGACACCAAGGGAAGTGGGGTAACGGTAGCAGTGATTGACACTGGGGTCAGCGCAGTCCCGGATTTGAAAGATACTGAATTTGTTGAAGGCTACGACTTTGTCAATGACCGGATTGAAGCATGGGATGATCAAGGTCACGGTACTCACGTAGCTGGTACCATTGCCCAATCTACCAACAATGGTTACGGTGTTGCCGGAGTTGCTTACGAAGCTACCCTGATGCCCCTAAAGGTATTGGCAGCCAGTGGTGGTGGTACAGTGGCTGATATTGCGGAAGCAATTCGCTTTGCCGCTGATCATGAGGCAGATGTAATCAACATGAGTTTAGGGGGGGCTGGTGAAAGCAATCTGATGGCAGAGGCAATCGACTATGCCTATCACAAAGGTGTTGTGCTAGTGGCTGCTGCTGGTAACTCTAACCAAAATGCTGCTGCTTATCCTGCCCGCTATCCCCATGTTATTGGTGTTTCTGCCCTTGATTCCGCAGGACTGAAAGCTCCCTACTCTAACTTTGGTGCTGGGGTAGATATCTCAGCCCCTGGTGGCAGTGAAAATGGTAAAATTCTGCAAGAGACGATTGATGGAGACACAGGCAGCCCTGTATTTGCTGGCTTCCAAGGCACCAGTATGGCATCGCCTCACGTTGCTGGTGTGGCAGCTTTAATCAAAGCTACTGGGATTAAAGACCCTGCTGATGTATTGAATGTACTCAAGCAGTCAACCCGAGCTATAGAAGATGACCCCCTAAACCACTATGGTGCTGGACAATTAGATGCTGGTGCTGCGGTTCAACTCGCTCTGAAAGGACAAATTACTTTCCAAGACTTCTTCCGCTGGTTACGGGATAACGGCTATCTCAATCCTCGCTTTTGGATTGATGGTGGTGTGATCGCCCTGTGGCCCAAGATTGCTATGGTACTAGGTTCCTACCTGCTGGCCTGGTTCTTGCGCAATTATTTTCCCTTTACTTGGAGTTGGTCTCTTGCCACTGGTTTAGTAGCCGGGAGTTCAGGATTATTCTTCCTAAAAGGTTTGTATATCTTTGACTTACCCCAATGGCCCTTGCGAGTCATGGGCAGTTCGATTCCAGAATTGGGTAGCGCTATTGGCAGCAGTAGTTTTCTAAACCCTCTATTTGCCAGTGTTGTGATTCCATTTATTTTAATCGCCCTACTGTTAGGACATCCCCAATGGAAGTGGTTAGCGGTTGGTTCAGCTCTCGGTGTAGCCAGTTGCCTAGCCGTGAGTGCTGTGGTTTCACCTGAGCTAATCTGGCTAGGAGGCGGGGTTTTGTCTCGGGTGTTCCTGATTGGCAATGCCTTGCTCTGTTTTGGACTAGCTTATTTAGCCGTTCAAGGGGAGAAACAATCAGCATGACGATTAGCATCACAGGCGTGATTGAGCGCAAAGAGATGGGGTCAGGAGCCTGGGCACTGGTTTCTAACTCAGGGGAAACCTACGAACTCAAAAACAGTCCGCCACAGTTAAAGCAATCGGGACTGAAGGTAACGGTTACAGGAGAGGTGCGAGAGGATGTGATGAGCTTTGCCATGATTGGTCCGGTGTTGGAGATCAAGTCCTTTGAGTTACTCGCTTGAGTATCTTACCTATTGAACGAAGACAATCAGGACCTAAGTATTCAGGTATCAGCCTATTTTCCCATCACCCCATGTTCACTAGATCCTTAAAAGCTATGCTCAAAAATCATCTACCTATGGGGTGAAATCCCAAGACTCGGTAATTACCGAGTCTTGTCAAAATCTTTACAAAAACCATAATAAAGCTCAAAGCATACATCTAGAGCTTCTCCCTAAGACTGACAAACTGGTTAATACCAAGGATTAGGCAGTGTTGGCCTGAATTAGCAAAGTTGAGGGTCAGGCTGACTAAAATGCTCTGGATACAGTGATGACACCCCAAAGGAGTATCTTGGGGAAAATTTCAGATGTTAAGCTAGTTGATAACACGCTTATCATACTATGGATAAACCTACACCTTAATCCTTTCTCCTGGAAACCTTACTGATTCAGTACATCCAATGCTGCTGGGTATGAGTACCAATTCCCAAAGGGTAAATTAGCTGCTTGCGAAAGCAATTTCCCCTGTTTTAAGTGCTTAAGACCTTGTCTTGATGCAGTAGCTCATGGGGGAAACCACCAAGACCGCGCTGCATCGCTTCATCAGTTCGTGTTTAGAGGGAAAGGAGCAAGCAAACTAATCTATAGAGATGGCTAGATACAGTGGGTAACACCTTACCACCCAGTGAAAAAAAATCCCCAGCTCACCAAAGTGAACCGGGGGTGTCAATCAGGGTGCATCTACCATTTCACTTTTCTGAAATTGGTGATAGCAATCCGGAAAAATCTGGGTAAAGTGGCACCCAAATGCTGGAATTAGGAGATTTTCTGATTCAAAACAATTAATAGAGTATGCCTTGGAAACTTTAAATAAAAAACGGCATCAATACCATGAGCCAACAAGAATTTTCCCCTAAAGGAATACTCCTCAATAAGCAAATAGTAAACAAATATTCAATATTCAAGAATTTTTAAACCTTCAGCCAAAGCTCGTCACTATGAGCAAAATTGACCCCTTGAAATTGAGCAAAATTGGGCAACAGTGGCACAGGAATTCCATATCTCCGTAACCCCCTTAGGAAAACATGATGATTATCTGGTGCGCATCGAACGAGTGGCACCGGGAGTCTCATTGGCAGAAGAACAAGTCAGTTGGCCGGTAGAAGAATGGTTAACCCAGGCCAAGCAACTGATGAATGACCCCCTATTTAGTGTCCTGCAGGGTAGGGCAGCTGCGGTGGATGGTAGTTTTGCCATGCCATCTTGGGGAGAACCATACTCTCAATCCTCTTTAAACTTAGTTGCCTTGGGTCAAGAGCTATACAATGCCCTATTTAAAGGAAGCTTGCGCGATAGCTGGATGATGGCGCAAGCGATCGCTCAAAATCAACGGTCGGTTTTGCGACTGCGTCTGGGATTGAAAGGTACAGAATTACCCCGCCTACCTTGGGAAGTCCTCCATGCTGGGGATCGCCCCCTAGCCACAGGAACTGATGTGGCTTTTTCTCGCTATCAAATGACCAAAGGGTTGATTAGACCAGTTCCGAAGCCTTTGTCTCCACCGAATCAACCTCTGAAAATTTTGATGGTGATCGCCGGTCCAAGTGATCAAGAAAGTTTAGAACTCTTACAAGAAGCATCTCACCTTAAAGAAGAACTCCGCCATCGTTCCCCCAATGGACCACCAGCGATTCATCTGACAATTCTGGAACAGCCAGGACGGGAACAGTTAACCCAAGCCCTGGAACAAGGGAAATATCAAGTCTTCCACTATGCTGGTCACTCTAACCTAGGGGAATCAGGTGGTGATGTCTACCTGGTTAGCAAAAAAACTGGTTTGACAGAAACAGTAAGGGGTGATGATCTAGCAGGACTGTTAGTTAATAATGGTGTCCAGCTGGCTGTATTCAACTCCTGTCGTGGTGCTCATACAGCTGCTTCAGATAGCCAGGAAAACGGTAACGATCAAAATCTAGCCCAAGCACTGGTTAAGCGGGGTATTCCTGGTGTTCTAGCCATGGCAGAGCGTATTCCCGATGAGGTAGCCCTGACCCTAACCCGGTTATTATACCGTAACATCAACCAGGGTTATCCCATTGACCTAAGCCTCTCGCGAGCTAGACAAGGACTGATTTCTGCTTATGGCTCGAACCAGCTTTATTGGGCATTACCTGTTCTCTATCTGCATCCGGCATTTGATGGTTTCCTGACCAATGATGACCACAGTTATGACCGAACTCAAATATTTAGTCTGCCCGATCCTCCTGGAATGTCTGTAGGGTTAGACTCAGAAGAGGGTTTTTTTACGCCACCACAAGAGAGAGAATATACCACATTATCAGAATTTGAGGAAGATTCAGCTCTTGTCTCTAAGGGAGAAGCTGAGTATGACGATGGAAGTCTCACTGGTGTAACACAGGGTTTAGAATCCCATGAACTAGAAGCAGACGATCCCGCTGCTTTCATTAAGGGATTGCTGGATCAGCTGAATACAGAGGCGATTGGTGGGGAATCAACAATAACAGCATCGAACTTAGAGGGGTTATCCGAAAACTCTTACTCAGAAGCTGCTCAGAAGAACCTACCAGTCCATACCCCAAGCCAACTCCCTGCTCCTTTGAAAGCTTCAGCTGCAACGCTTTCAGCGGCTTTGTCTAGCGAGGGATCAACCCAATCAGCTCCAAACCTTGAGGATACTACAGCAGCACTTGAGGCGAAAAAGGTCACTAATCCTAAACAGAAGGGTTCAAGGTTACCACGTTCACCACTGTGGATCGGACTAGGAGCAACGGGAACTCTGGCCTTGGTACTTTTGGGGGTTTGGTTTTTCCAGAACCCTCCTAGTCCTGGGGTAGGGAGACAATTACCACCAGGTCTTTCCAAACCTGTTGATTACTCAAATGTGAATTTGACAAAGGCTAATACCAACACCGTCACAGCGATCGCAATTGAAGCATTCAGTGAGAATAATATTATTCGAGGAACCGAAGCTGTAAAGGCATTGCTAGACCGGGGTGCATTACCTCAGGCTTCTGCTGCTCTTAAGGAAGTTCCCTCAGCACAATTGAATAAGTCAATGGTGAGTTTCTTAAGAGGGCGTCTGGCATGGCAGTCTATCCAGACCGGCTCGGATCAATACAGTCTGGATGATGTCAGACGTTATTGGGAAAGAGCAGTCAAACAAGAACCTGACTCTTGGACTTACCGCAATGCCCTAGGGTTTGCCTATTACGCTGAAGGCAAATACGAGCGAGCTAACCAAGCTTGGTATGATGCATTGTACAGAAGTAGCAACGGGAAATCTACAACCGTTGGATCTGGAAAATCCAGCAATTCCCACAAATGGAATACCTATGCTGGCTTAGGGCTAGGCTTGTGGAAATCGGCTCAAGAACAAAACGGATCTAAGCGGGCGAGTTTGTCCCAACAAGCCCTCAACCTACGCCAAGAAGTGATCACCAACGACCCCATTAACTTCCAACCTGATGCCTTGAGCAAGAACTGGCTTTGGTCACAGCAAGCGATTAAAGATTGGCAATCGCTGTTAGAGGTTAGAACTTCTAACAATTGACGGTTAACAGTCAACCGTCAATATTGAACTAAGGGCTAACAAAGGGCAAATTAAATCAGCACTAGCATCGGCTGATGATTATTGATCCCGCATCAAAGAAGACAGAGAGCGGCGCTTACGCATATCCATCATGTTGGCAAGAGTCTCGTCTTTAGCATTGGTCTGATCAGTAGGCTCCGGTGGCAAAACCGTTACCTCGGTCTGTTGGTCATCACTCCTGTTTTGTGATGGTGGTAATAATGGTACTGATTTTACTGGTTGTTGTTTCCGAGTCGCCTTACGGCGTCTAGAATTACGGCGTCGCCTTCTACTACTGACACTAGATGTTATCGGTCTTTTCAGTTTCGTTTTCCGGCTTGAAAATTTTAGAGCCTTAGTAAGTAATAAGCAACCGCTGGCGCAGCCGACAGCAACAACACCAAACAAAGACAGAGGCACAGCCTCTTTTGCCGCTGATGCCCGCAGTTGAGCCAGAGCTGGTTGTGGATTATTGGCTTCTTCTTCAATCGGTCCAGGATCAATCAGACCAATAGTTGCTATGCTACCGGCTAAGACCATAACAACCCAAAGCCCAACCCAAACAGCAATCTGATGATTGTATATTAGCTTTTGGATGGACTCGAAATAATCTTGCTTTTGAGCCTGATGACCTGATGGTTTAGACATCGACGCTCACGATTAGTTAAAAAACACGCTGACGGCATTTTAGCATGGCTAGTCAGTTCGACCAATGTCTTTAAGGAGGTTATTGGTGACACTACAGCGTAAATCCCAGTTTCAAGAGTATTTAGCCCCTGAGACTACTACTGAGACTACTACTGAGACTACTACAGGGTTCTCGACTCAAAATTCTACAGATTATGGTGTTAAGTTGATCAACTCATCCCCTTCTCAAATCCCTAACCAGAACCAAGATCAGAAGACCTCTAAATCTTGGACAATTGAGAAAAGTGAGGAGCTTTATCAGATCCAAGGCTGGGGAGAACCCTACTTTGCCATTAACACTGCTGGTCATATCATGGTGTCCCCTAAAGGCAATGGGGGCGGCTCGTTGGATTTGTTGGAACTGGTAGAATCCCTTAAGCAGCGCAACTTGGGACTACCATTATTAATCCATTTTTCAGATATCTTGGCAGACCAGATAGCGCAATTAAACGCCTGTTTTGCCCAAGCCATTACTCGCTACAAATACCCTGGTCGTTACCAAGGAGTGTTTCCAGTTAAATGCAACCAGCATCGACATGTGGTTGAGGATGTCGTGTATTTTGGTCAACCTTATCAATTTGGTTTAGAAGTCGGTTCTAAACCAGAATTGATGATTGCTCTAGCAACATTGCTCACTCCGGATTCCCTAATTATTTGTAACGGCTACAAAGACCGGGAATATCTTGAAACTGCACTTCTAGCTAGGCGATTGGGACATAATCCGATAATTGTCCTAGAACAGCTAGAGGAAGTGCAGTTAGTGATTGAGGTGGCGGCTTCGTTAGGAGGCATCAAACCAGTGCTGGGGGTGCGAGCCAAACTGAGTACACAAAGCATGGGTCGTTGGGGAAATTCTGTAGGAGATAGAGCTAAATTTGGTCTGAAAATCCCAGAAATACTCCAAACCATTGACCAGCTACGAGAGGCTGGGATGCTTGAGTCATTGCAGCTGTTGCACTTCCACATCGGCTCTCAAATCTCTGCCATTAGCGTGATTAAAGATGCTATTCGCGAAGCCAGCCAAATTTATGCTGAGCTCAAGGGATTAGGGGTGAATATGCAGTATCTAGATGTAGGTGGTGGCTTGGCAGTGGATTACGATGGCTCCAAAACCAACTTCCATGCTTCCAAAAACTACAACATGCAGAACTATGCTAATGACATTGTGGCTGCGGTGAAGGAAGCTTGTGAGGAACATCAAATTCCAGCACCAACACTGATTAGTGAAAGTGGTCGTGCGATCGCATCCCACCAATCAGTTTTGATCTTTGATGTTTTGAGTACCAGTGATGTGGAATCTCAATCCCCTCCACTGGCAACGGAACAAGACCATCTAATTATCCGAAATCTTTGGGAAACTTACTGTACTATCGACCTTGAGAATTACCAGGAAGCTTATCATGATGCCATCGAGCTTAACCAAGAAGCAAAAAGCCTGTTTAGTTTAGGGTATCTCAGCATTACCGAGCGGGCTAAAGCTGAGCAGCTTTATTGGGCGTGCTGTCAGAAGATTCGGGAAATTATCAGGACACAAGACTATGTTCCTGATGATCTAGCAGACCTGGAAACGATCATGGCATCAATTTATTATGTCAACCTATCCGTCTTCCAATCAGTGCCAGATTGCTGGGGAATTAACCAGCTATTTCCGATTATGCCCATCCATCGGCTGGATGAAGAACCAACTCAAAGGGGTATCCTGGCTGACCTTACCTGCGATAGTGATGGTAAAATAGACCAATTTATTGACCTGCGGGATGTTAAATCGTTGCTGGAACTACATCCTTTGCGCAAAGCCGAGGAGCCAGAGAGAATTTCCAATGGCAAATCCCAAATCCCAAATCCTAAATCCAAAAAACCCTACTATTTGGGTTTTTTCCTAGTCGGTGCCTACCAAGAGATTATGGGGAATTTACACAATCTTTTTGGTGATAGTAATGCAGTTCACATCAAATTAAGCCCCAGAGGGTATGAAATTGAACACGTGGTTAAGGGAGATACAATCACGGAAGTTTTGGGTTATATACAGTATGATGCTGAAGATTTGGTAGAAGGTATGCGCCGTCGCACAGAACAGGCCTTGCAAGAGAACCGAATTACTTTGGCAGAATCTCAACGGCTGCTGCAAAATTATGAGCGGAGTTTGAGGAGTTATACCTATTTGAGTTGCTAAGCTCAGGATTTACCGAGTAACTCGAATTGTTGGGTTTCCTAGAACTTATAGGGTTTGGTGCTCAGTTTTGGGTAACTCCTGCTTAAGGAAAGGTATCAATTGTACTCGCTACAGCCAAAGCGATGGATATATGATTGATGGCACAGACAAGCGCTAAGGTAATCTGTGCCATGAAGCACGAACCATTCACCTTGACATTACAGAATGTTGATCATTAAGTTATAACGGTCGTTAAGCGCAAGTTTTATCGAGTGATTTAACTAACATGCCCACCAAAGAAAATCGCTTTTTGCAAGGGCGTAAAATCGCTCCGAGTCCGATTACAGCAGGAATCCCAATCACAGAATTAATCGACCAGACGTTTCTAGCCTACAATTCCGGTCGATTACGAGAAGGCTGCCAATTATTGGTAGAGCGGATGTTGCAGCCAAACGTAACGGTGGGTTTAAGTTTGACAGGAGCATTAACCCCTGCAGGCTTAGGAATGGCGGCAGTGATCCCATTGATGGAGGCAGGGTTTGTCGATTGGATAGTATCTACAGGAGCCAATCTCTACCACGACACTCATTTTGGTATCGGATTGGAACTTCATCAAGGGCGGCACGATATTAGTGATGTGGTATTGCAGAAAGAAGGAGTTGTCCGGATCTATGACATTTTCTTCGATTATGACGTGCTGCTATCAACGGATAAGTTCTTTCGTCAGATCATTGAACAGCCTGAGTTTAAGGGTCGAATGGGAACAGCAGAGTTTCACTACCTCTGTGGTAAGTACATTGCTGCACGGGAGCAGACATTGGGACTGGAAAGCCAATCCCTGCTGGCGGCAGCTTATCGGTTAGGAGTCCCGATCTATACCTCAAGCCCTGGAGATAGTTCGATTGGGATGAATTTAGCAGCGCTAGGGTTGCAGGGAACCGGACCAGTCATTGATGTGTCCTTGGATGTGAATGAAACGGCAGCAATTGTGCTGGCAGCTAAAAACCATGGGGGAGCTAGTGGGATTTGGATCTTAGGAGGTGGCTCGCCGAAAAATTTCATGTTGCAGACGGAACCGTATCTTCAAGAAGTCTTGGGTATTGATGAGAAGGGGCATGATTACTTTCTTCAGGTAACTGATGCCCGTCCAGATACAGGGGGTTTGTCAGGAGCAACCCCATCGGAGGCGGTTTCTTGGTGCAAGCTTGATCCACAAAAGTTATCAGAAACGGTAGTGGTTTATTGCGACTCGACCATTGCTATGCCCCTACTGACCGCTTACTGCCTAGCTAAGTTAGCGCCTCGTCCTCTAAAACGCCTCTATGACCAACGGAAAGCTCTACTGGAGCAGTTGAACAAGGCACATTTGGCTACCCAATCTACAGCAGTCAGATAGCGTTTGTATCTGGGTTGTAAACACACTTCTTGTCGAAAAAGGCAAGAGGCAAAAGGCAAGAGGCAAAAGGGTAAAGAGCTCCAGAGTTTTATTTGACAATAAAAAAAGAGTTCCTAGGTTTACATCTCAAATACAAACGCTATATGCTGGTTTTTTTAGCAAGTAGTCTTATAGCTAGTTAAACAGGCAAGCTTGTACAGAATTCTAGCGCCAACATTACCATCCCACTCATCACCAGAGTCTCCGGGAGCAACTTCGCACAGATCAAAACCAATAATTGTTTTTCCAGCTTTGACTAGCGATCGCACTAAATACATTGCCTCATTAAATTCCAATCCTCCCGGCACAGGAGTACCTGTATTGGGACAATAGGCGGGATTCAATCCGTCAATGTCAAAGCTAATATAAACTTTATTAGGTAAATTAGCAATAATTTCCTGGCACTGGGCTGCCCAGGTTATACCTTCGTAAGTGTTAGCTTTGAGCTGCCAGTCATCAAACATTACAATCCGGCGATCGCTATGAGCCCAAGACATTTCCTCTTCACAAACATCTCGGATGCCAACCTGAACTAAACGATTAATCTGAGGTAGGGTCAGAGCATTGTACATGATCGAGGCATGGGAGTAAGTAAACCCTTCATAGGCTTGCCGGAGATCGGCATGGGCATCAATTTGTAAAATGCCGTATTCCTCGTGTTGCTGTGTTAGGGCTTTCATTAACCCAAAAGGAACACTGTGATCGCCACCGACGATGGCAACCAGCTTGCCTTGCTCCAGCAGTTCCAGTGCCTGAGTGTAAACCCAGTTGTTGAGTGCAGCACAGGCTTGATTAACGATGGCTAACTGTTTTGCGATCGCATCATCATCCACATTGCCACCAGCTTCTAAATACTGAATAATCTCTTTAGCTATCAACCTCATAGCACGATTTTGGTCTTGGATAGCTGAGTTAATCGGTATAGTCCCGCACCTCGTTTCCCAAGCTTGAGGTACATCAAAGTCGTACCAATCTAACTGTACCGAAGCTTCTATTATCCCTTGGGGACCCTTTGCTGCCCCCTCTCGGTAAGATGTGGTCACGTCCCAAGGAACAGGCAGGAAAACGATTGAAGA
>NZ_JAAHHS010000809.1 GCF_010692395.1 Moorena sp. SIO3H5 | reverse complement strand
TTCCACAATCACATTGCTGAAGCTAGCGGCACAGTCGCCATGCTAGCTGCGGCAATGCAAGGATTTACATACAGTTTCACATTACACGGACCATACATCTTTTTTAAACCATATCAATGGCGACTGGATGAAAAAATCAAACGAGCATTATTTGTCTGTTGCATCAGTAATTTTGCCCGTAGTCAGGGTATGATATTTGCCAACCCAGAAAAATGGCAGCAAATGCATATCGTTCATTGTGGCATTGACCCAAGTTTATTTAAACCAGTCACCCACAAAGGAGAAGGAAAACGTCTACTATTCATAGGCAGGCTCGCTGCTGCTAAAGGGTTGCCCATACTACTAGAAAGTTTGGTAACATTGCAAAAAAAATACCCAAATATTTTATTAACAGTGATTGGCGATGGCCCAGAACGCAAACAGCTAGAAGCAAAGACCATCCAGTTAGGTTTGAGTGGAAATGTTGATTACGTAGGTGCCAAATCCCAAACACAAGTAAGAGAATATCTGCAACAAACAGACATTTTTGTTATGTCCAGCTTTGCCGAAGGAGTACCAGTAGTATTAATGGAAGCAATGGAAACCGGGATTCCTGTAGTTGCAACCCAAATTGCCGGGGTGAGCGAGCTAGTTGAGCATCAAATCAACGGCTACCTCGTCCCACCGGGAGATACTACTTCCTTATCTGACCATATAGATATATTACTAAATAACCCTGACATTAGAGTCTTATTTGGTGCAAACGCCCGACAAAAAGTCAAGGACGAATTTAACATAGGCTATGAAGTTTCCTGGTTATATCAGGTAATGAATAGTGCTTTACAAGGTCGGATCGAACCCATTCGTCCAGATTATCAATCTCAGCCAGCTATTCTCAATACTAACCTGGTACCAGAACATCTATTATTGAAGACGAACAAATGACTTTTCACATATTCTAGAGATTGGTAGTTAATTCAGTTTTTGAATCAGGGTGCAAACAAAATACGCACAATTTTATCCAAAAATCGAATAATTTATGAGAACCGTAAAACAATTGGCTATCCGTGGAGCCATCTGGACACTGATTGGGTTTGGTGGTACTTATC
>NZ_JAAHHS010000808.1 GCF_010692395.1 Moorena sp. SIO3H5 | reverse complement strand
TGCAATAAATTGACTTTATTTTCAGGGATATTACGTAAACGAGCGCGAATTCTAGCTAACAGTTCTTCCATGGTGAATGGTTTGACTAAGTAGTCATCGGCTCCTGCATCCAAGCCAGCAACACGGGATTCCACCTCATCTTTAGCAGTTAACAGAATGATGGGAGTTTTGCTACCTGTTGCTCGCAGACGATGACAGAGTTCCACCCCAGTTAACTCAGGAAGCATCCAATCCAAAATCACTAAATTCGGTGTGGATTCTCTGAACAATGTTAGACCTGTTACACCATCATTGGCGATGCTAACTTGATAGCCTTCACTCATTAATTCTATCTCAACAAATCGAGCTAATTTGGTTTCATCTTCAACTAAAAGAATATGTGCTGTCATTCAATTTTAGATTTTGGATTTTGGATTTTTAAAAACAGATAATCTATATATTGGCGTTGCTGAATTTAGGTGTGAATTTGTCTCACGCATTAGACGCACGGAGTGCGGCTTCCCGAAGGGTAGGCGCAAAGACGCAAAGCAAGAGAATAGGAGTATAATCAGCAACACACGATTATCTTCAACTGACTAAAGGAAGAGGAGAATCCATCTTATCTACCTGGGGTTTTACTCCTTTTTCGCGGCGAATATCTTGCCAAATTCCCGTAGCTGCTGAAGCACCATCTGCTGCTGCGATGACTACTTGATTCAATCCTACTTTTAAGTCACCGATGGCGAAAATACGGGGGTGAGATGTGCGACACATTCTATCGGTAACTAAATTTTCACCTTGGCGTTGGATATCAATACCGGAAAGATAACCAGAGTGATATTGGGAACCCATGGAAATTAATCCTGCTTCTAATTTAACTACAGAACCATTCATCAGTTTTACCCCAGTCATCTGGTGGTTTGCACCAATAAACTTATCTATTGGTTCTTCCACCAATTCATATCCATGGTCTTCCAGTCTCTCGCGAAATTGGGGAGTGACATCAAACATATCTTGGGTAAACAGGGTAATATGGGGTGTGAACCAACCAAGGCTAAAAGCTACTTCTAAACTGCGTTGGTTTTTGCCAAACACACCAACTTTTTTATCTACC
>NZ_JAAHHS010000807.1 GCF_010692395.1 Moorena sp. SIO3H5 | reverse complement strand
CCATGGGGTAGTAGGCAGTAGGGATGGAGCGCAGTCGTAAAGGCTAACACATGGGTTGTAGTGATCTGCCTAGGTATTATTGCTAGTTAATAGCAGTTAGTCAGAATAGCTTCAAATTTTTTTCGAGCTATTGAATATTTATATGGTATTATAAATAGCTGTACAAGAGTAGCTTGCCACCAATTCTTCTGTCAGGAGCTTTATGGTATCTAATCCCAAAATCTTATCAACTAGCAAAGGTACCCTGAGCGCGATCGCACTAGGTAGTAACCTCGGTGATTCTCAAGCCACCTTAGAAGCTGCTCTGATTGAACTCGAACAAACTCCAGGTATTACTGTCAAAACCCGCTCCAGTTGGTACAAAACTAAACCTATTGGACCTGTGCAACCAGATTATCTCAATGGTTGCGCCCTAGTGGACACACAACTAAGTCCCCAAAAGTTACTAGAGACTCTGCTAGAAACAGAGCAAAAGTTTGGTAGAGTTCGTTTGGAACATTGGGGAGCAAGAACCTTAGATTTAGATTTAATCTTGTTCGGTAACCTGATTCTAGATACCCCTGATCTAATCATACCTCACCCACGCATGAGAGAGAGAGCATTTGTGTTAGTGCCGTTGGCCGAAATTGCTCCTGATTGGATAGAGCCAGTTTCGGGAATTAAAGTCTCCCAACTTCTCGAAAAGTTAGATATTTCCGGAGTTGATCGGTGTTAATTTTTAGGAGATCAAATCTGCTTGATAGACTATAATAACAACAGAAAAAACCAAGGCAAGGTAACTTAGCCTAATGCCGATGAATGATATATAATTGGGGGTAAAACCAATCCCAAAACGAGCGATTAGCGCTACGCGCACGCTTGCGCGTTCAGCTATCAGGCGCTTTAACTGAACGGGGTGGGATGAGTAAAACGAGCAGGGATTTTCAACTAGCTGTACCAGCCCGTAAGGTTGTTTACTACTTCCCGTTGATTAGCTGACTGCTGACAGCACCTCAAGTAGCGTGGCCAACGGCCAACGGCTGAATACTTACCCGAAAACAGATCGGAAGAGCGACGTGTAGGGAAAGGAGGAGGCGGTGGGCCAGGGCGGCGT
>NZ_JAAHHS010000806.1 GCF_010692395.1 Moorena sp. SIO3H5 | reverse complement strand
TTGCTAAACAGTTGAGTCATAAGTACGCCGAAATGAGCAGTGGGCGAGTGGTGGTAGACCTTGCTGAAAATCATGGTCGTCAGGTGGCTCGCTCCTTTGTGCAGAACGTGGCCGAAACCGTCGGCTGCATCGCTCAAGCCAAGGAAGAAGTATGGCATTACCAAACCCCCAAACTGTCTTCTGCTGTCTCAACCATCAGTATTGGCCTAGATGGCACCAGTATGATTTTGACCCAACAAGGGAATCGTCAAGCTATGGTTGGCACCATTAGTTTGTATGACGCGCATGGAGAACGGTTGCATACCACCTATATTGGAGCGGCTCCTGAATATGGCCGAGCTACATTTCTGACTCGTATGGAGCGTGAAATTGAGCATGTCATTAGCCTCTACCCCGATGCGCATCGTCAAGGCTTAGCCGATGGGGCCTCTGAAAATTGGACGTTTTTAGCCTCTTATGTCGAGACCCAAATAGTGGATTTTTATCATGCCACAGGCTACCTCAAGTTGATGGCAAACGTCCTCTATCCCCGACGTCCTAAACCCCGAGAAAAATGGATTGAGACCCAGGCCCATCGATTGAAACATGAGCCCAAAGCGGCCCAGGCATTCTTGGCGGAGTGGGCACAAATCGAGCCGAGTTCATTAAATGCGACCGGACAAGAAAATCTGCACAGTGTGCTCACCTATTTCACCAATCATCATCACCAAATGGCCTATGCCGAAACACGTCAAGTGCATCGACCCATTGGTTCGGGGGTCACCGAAGCAGCGTGCAAAGTCCTGGTCAAGCAACGACTTTGCGGGTCAGGAATGCAGTGGAAGGAATTGGGGGCAACAATGGTCTTGAGCTTGAGAGTGCTCAGCTACACCTGTGGCCGATGGCAGCAATTTTGGTCAAAAATTAACCGATATGGGTTCTCGCTATAGCCTTTAAATATCAGTATAAAATTACCACATTAAATCGAGGTCATACTCATGCGTCGTTTCCATCTTTAAGCGGAACCTGGTTGAGATAACGGTAGGTATAGGTGTGTAAGGTTTTGCCTCTACGGTGTTGTTTGACCAAGGTTGGCCATTCAATCCCCTCTAAATGCTCATAAAG
>NZ_JAAHHS010000805.1 GCF_010692395.1 Moorena sp. SIO3H5 | reverse complement strand
GTTAAGTTAATTGTTGCACCATTCCCTAACAAACAACTCGGCTCTAACCAATTTTTATTTCAAACATATTCTCAAAGCTACTTGACAACTGTGATGCAGGCTTAACTTGTTACCAATACTGTAGGGGCTGGATTTCCCCGCCCTTAACTCATTAACAAAAACAGTAGGGACGCAATCATAATGCATCTCTACTGTTTTATACATATCCAAAAAATAGCTGTATAATCTTGTAGTCTGGATATGATTATCCGTTTTCAAAGGACATACAGCTACAATTTAACAAAGAAATTCTTAATTCTTAGGTGATTCAACAGTTGCTTCTACCTTGACTGCTTTATTAGTTTTGAGTTGAGATACTATTTGCTCTACAATGCCCAGTTCAGCTTCAGAAGCTACTGTTCCTGTAATAGTGATATTATCATCTTTCTCTTTAACTTCTAAATTACTTTTAGGTAAAGCTTCTTTTAATTTTGCAGCAATATCACCTGTTGATTTTGCATCAGTTATTGTGTTAGCAGTAGTATCAGCTGTGTCTGCTGCATTTGCTTCCACATCTGGTTTTACATCGTCAGTTGATTTAGGTACAGTTTCAGTAACACTATCAGTGACAGGAGAAGCTGGTTCTACTGGTGTTTGAGCAGACTCAGTTGTATTACCTGGTTTTTCCAAAGAAGAAGTTTGAGAAGTATTGTCCTGACAGCCAACAGCACCTATTACTAAAATACCAGTGATGAGAAAAGGAATTACTTTTTTCATGTTGATCTCCAAATTACTTACTTAATTGAAGCGATGAGTTTTTTTGTGTGTTTAATATGAGAAGCAAGTGCTTAGTAATCATTGACTTGGTCAGCACATAATTACTGTCGCTAATAATTAATTTGAGTTAAATACAAATTGACTTGACATCATATACAGCTAAATTTTTTAGCTGTTCTTACGCAATATCAATTTATTCTCATCATCAGGTCTATCACAACTAGAGCTTATATAATAAATCATTTTTATTCACTATATAAGCTACAAGAGTTTTATCTATTGGTGATATTGCCCATTTGCTTATTAGCTCCCTAATTGTAACGAATTTATTTCAAAATAAAACAGGTTGATAAAAA
>NZ_JAAHHS010000804.1 GCF_010692395.1 Moorena sp. SIO3H5 | reverse complement strand
GCTAAACCCCCTGTACTGCGATCGCTAATTGGGTTATCATTAATATCTAGGTTATTATCACGAATTCTATTTAAAGCACGTTTCAAGTCGATTTTTCTTTGCTCAAGTTTATCATCTGCATCAACTAATATCACTATCATATCGATTTCTTCTGGTTTCCAGGCTATAACCACCTGCGCTAAATATTTGGGATCTAAAATAGAATGTCCAGTGCGTAATTTTTTCTTTTGATTTTCCCTAATAGATGGATGTCTTTGTACAAAATCACAATCAGGAAACCCCAAATCTGTAAGTTCTCTTCTAATTAAAGTATGAAGTGCTCCTTCTTTTTCTCTATCAATGATTTTTCCACCATCTTCTGGCTTAATATAGGGAATACTTACTCCTAGTTCTGCTTCTCCCTCAGCAATTAACCCAATACGAATCCCTCGATTCATACTGGATTTCCTCCAAATACATCGGTAAACCAAAGCTCACCTAATTCCCCATCATAAGCTGACAGTGCTTTTTGAAAACGTACAGAATCAGTGGGTAATTTATGGACTTGAGTTTTACCTTCCTTATCTAATTCAACAGCACGCACTTGGTGGGGTTCAACATAATTTAGTAATACTGGGGAATGAGTTGTAATTAAAACTTGGACAGGTTTACCAGTAATTCCTTCTGTAGAGACAATTTTCAATAGTTCCATCATTTTGTGCAATAGCCACGGATGCACTCCGTTTTCTAGTTCTTCAAAACAAATAATACTTGGGGTATTTTCTTGATATAGTGCAGTGAGAAAAGCTAGGATTCTCAGTGTCCCATCTGATATGTCAGAAGCAGGTATATGATGTTCAGAATATTTGTCAACTAATTCTAGCGAAAAGGTTCTATCTTCTCCACGAAGTAAGGAAATTCTTTTTATATTAGGAACTAGCTTTGTCAAACGTTCTTCTAATTCATCAAAGCTCTTACGATTACTGAGTAAAATATCTGCTAAAGCATCAACTATTCCCTCACCTGTTCTGTTCATCCCACCCGTTGAAGGAGCATTACTAGAGAGATGAATTGGAGTAAAATCGTAAAAAATAACTTTCTTTAGGGCATCGGCAATGGGAGAATTGAGGTATTGTCTGG
>NZ_JAAHHS010000803.1 GCF_010692395.1 Moorena sp. SIO3H5 | reverse complement strand
CATGGCCTGTAATCGGCATCTGGTTTACTGCACTGGGCATCAGCACCATGGCATTTAACCTCAACGGTTTCAACTTCAACCAGAGCATCATTGACTCACAAGGTCACGTGATCAACACCTGGGCTGATGTACTAAACCGCGCTAACTTAGGTTTCGAAGTAATGCACGAGCGTAACGCTCACAACTTCCCTCTAGACCTAGCTGCGGCTGAAGCTACTCCTGTAGCTTTGACTGCTCCAGCTATCAACGGTTAATACCAAGTTGGCATAATCTACTTGATTAGAAAAAAGCGCTCTCCAGATGGGGAGCGCTTTTTTGTTTGTCTATCATTAGTCATTGCTTCTTGGTCCTAGTGGCGTACGCGTTTGGCCGTAGGCCAAGGTCAACCGCTATTTTTGTTTTTTAATATCATTTTAATCTTTATTTGTCAATACTTACGTAATATAAGTCTTACTTATTTACATTATTTAATAAGCTGAGGGGAAATTACTCTCAAACCCCTTTACAAAACTTTAGATATTACTTAATATATATACATGAAGGCAAAAACAAGCCTTACGAACCTCGATAAATACATATTCATACCCGCAATCATACGAACATGACTACTGTACTACAGCAGAGCAACACCTCTGTGTGGTCTCAGTTCTGCAATTGGGTCACCTCTACTAACAACCGCCTCTATGTAGGTTGGTTTGGTGTATTAATGATCCCAACCCTGCTAGCTGCTACCACCTGCTTCATCATTGCATTCATCGCTGCTCCTCCTGTGGACATCGATGGTATCCGCGAGCCTGTTGCTGGTTCCTTGATGTACGGAAACAACATCATCTCTGGTGCTGTTGTTCCTTCTTCTAACGCCATTGGCCTACACTTCTACCCAATCTGGGAAGCTGCTTCCCTAGATGAGTGGCTCTACAACGGTGGTCCTTACCAGTTGGTAGTGTTCCACTTCCTGATTGGTGTATTTGCCTACATGGGTCGTGAGTGGGAACTGAGCTACCGCTTAGGTATGCGTCCTTGGATCTGCGTAGCTTACAGCGCACCTGTTGCAGCTGCTAGCGCCGTATTCTTGATCTACCCAATTGGACAAGGTTCTTTCTCCGATGGTATGCCTCTAGGTATCAGCGGAA
>NZ_JAAHHS010000802.1 GCF_010692395.1 Moorena sp. SIO3H5 | reverse complement strand
AGACAGCGCAATTACCAAAGGACGCTTTGACGAACAAGATGTATTGGGAATGCTGCGCCACCTAATCCAACACCGTCCCCGCTTCAAAGTCATGCTGGCTGGTTCCCATACTATTGAAGAATATCAGCGTTGGGCTAGTTACTTAATCAATGTGCAAGTACTGCATATCAGCTACCTCAAAGAAGAAGAAGCCCGTAAACTAATTGAGTATCCTGTCCAAGATTTTACCCTGCGCTACGAACCGGATGCAGTAGACCGCATTTTGCAAATTACTCGCTGTCATCCTTTTTTAGTACAATTACTGTGTAGCGAAATTATCGCCTACAAAAACGAACAAGACCCCTCGGTGCGGCGATTAGCTACTTTAGCGGATGTAGAAGTGGCGGTGACGGAGGCGTTAATTACTGGTAGTTTCTTCTTTGCTGATATTCAAAATAACCAAGTCAATGCAACGGGATTGGCTATTCTCAGGTCGATCGCAGCACGAGGGGAAGGGAAAATTGTCAGTAAAAATACTATATATCAACAACTACCTGACGTATCAGAAAATGCTTTCCAACAGTTATTACAACGGGAACTGATTGAGGAAGTAGGGGATGGTTATCGTTTTCAAGTGGAGTTGATTCGGCGATGGTTTGCTCGTGGGGTTAGATCCCCGACTTCTACTCCATAAGTCGCTACGTTGAAGATATTGATTCAGAAGTCGGGGATCTGTGGGTAGTTGAGGATTTTGGTTTAGGACTTACGCAAAGGTAACGTAACTGTGTCATTACGAGCGATAGCGACGTAATCGCGAAAATCCTGCGTTCGCGGAGCGTGTCCGCTTCGGACTTATGCTTCCCTACACTCCGTTTCGGTCGCAATGACAATTTCAGTTTGCGTAAGTCCTGTTAGATTTAATTATGTCTATTTACTTACTGACAAATATGATGATTTGTCATGAATTTGTAACTTATGTTATGGATATCAGCATTAGAAAAAAATCCATGGTGCGCTGTTACGGAGCGCAACGCACCAATCTAATTTCGTTGATAATTTTCCCATAATTTTGAATCAGCCCGCCTTCTAGACGTGGGAGATGTCAACTATACTGAAATTATGATGGGCAATCATTATAGGAAAATTGCGAACAAACA
>NZ_JAAHHS010000801.1 GCF_010692395.1 Moorena sp. SIO3H5 | reverse complement strand
AAATGTGATTGAGGCGGTTGGGTTTAGTCCAGATGGAGAAATTATCGCTAGTAGCAGTTGGGATCATACCATTAAACTATGGCATGGGTATACCGGAAATTTAATCCATACCCTTTGTGGACATTCGGCTTGGGTAACGTGTCTGGCAATTAGTCACAATGGACAACTTCTAGCTAGCGGTAGTGCGGATCAGACTATTAAACTTTGGATGCTGAAGAAGGCATCATTACAGACAACTTTGTTTGGCCATTTAGGAACAGTTAACGCAGTAGCTATTAGTAAAGATGGACAACTGCTAGCTAGTGGTAGTGCTGACAAAACCATTAAGCTTTGGAATTTAGCAACCGGTAAGCTCAGCGCAACGATTACTGGACATTCGGCATCGGTAGAGTCACTCACCTTTAGCCCTAGTGGTCAAATCTTAATTAGTGGCAGTGCTGATAAAACGATTAAGATTTGGTTGCTCAAGAGGGATCGGTATTTACAAATACCAAAGAAACCGTTGCTTACTCTCAAAGGACATGGGCATGCTGTTAAATCTATTGCCATTAGCCCTCAAGGGAATACGTTAATTAGTGGTAGTGCCGATAAGACTGTCAAAATCTGGCATCCTGGTAGTGGTGAATTGCTCTATACTCTTACAGATCATTTAGGCGCTGTCACTACAGTTGCTATTAGCCATGATGGTGCTACCATTGCTAGTAGTTCTCAAGATAATACGATTAAGATTTGGAAGTTTGAGTGATTGGGAGAAAGGGAACAGGGAATAGGGAATAGGGAATAGGCAAGAGGCAAGAGGCAAGAGGCAAGAGGGAAAAAAAACTGTGTACCTCATAGCTATGAGAAACGCTATAGTTCTTAGGGTGCGTGATAAGACGGGCTTGCCCTCATTTTTTCAATAGCCAGTGTTGGGAGAGTCCGTCCTATTGTAACGGGCATGATGCCCGTTACACCCACCGGGTCAAACAGCTTTGATCAGATGCACCCGATTAAACCAATGCTTACCTGTTGTCAGCCATGCAAAGCGCGAGTGGGGGAAACCACGGCAGTCGCTCATGGGGGAACGGCAGTCGCTCATGGGGGAAACCCCCTTTGGCGGCGCTGCATCGCTCTCCAGCCCCGTGGGAACCCCCATGACCG
>NZ_JAAHHS010000800.1 GCF_010692395.1 Moorena sp. SIO3H5 | reverse complement strand
GGAGTCTTTCGATCAAGCGATGTTCTTTTACTTGAAAAATCTACCCATTACACCACCTCAATGCTACGAGCAAGTATCTAGGACTTGGGATGAATTCCAGCCAGGAGTTAGTGCCAGGCTTGATGAACAACTTCCAAGGGTCGATTTTAACCACATTACCTAGGGCGTGTCATCAATTAAGCCAAATAACAGTGGCAGCAAGATAAATTGCGCCGAGAAAGTTTATTGCTCGCTTATCGTAACGTGTGGCGATCGCTCGATATTGTTTTAGCTGGGCAAAAAAATTCTCGATTAGATGTCGTGCTTTGTACAAGTCTTTATCATATTCACGCTGGACAGCACGGTTGCGTTTGGGCGGAATCACCACCCCCTTGCCTTTTTGTTTAAGTCGTTCAATCACACGCTCGTCAGCATCGTATCCCTTGTCTGCAATCACTGTATCGGCTCCTAGATCTTCGAGTAAGACATCGGCTCCATCGAGGTCACATGCTTGCCCAGGAGTCAAATGAAAGTCAGTAGGATTACCCAAGGCATCTACCACGGCGTGAATTTTCGTACTCAGTCCACCTTTGCTGCGACCGATGGCTTCGCCAAAACCATCCCCCCTTTTGCCCCTGCACTGTGCTGGTGGGCACGCACAATGGTCGAGTCAATCATGGCATATTCATTGTCTGCATCCGAGGCTAACTGCTCAAATACCTTTTGCCACACACCACCCTTTGCCCACCGACTAAAACGGGTATGAACTACTCGGAAATCCCCAAATCTTTCCGGTAAGTCTCGCCACGGAATACCGGCTCGGTAGCGATACAGTACGGCTTCGACAAATAATCGGTTATCTTTGGCCGTCACTCCAACAGTTTGTTTTCGCCCTGGTAGTAAGTCTTTGATCCGTTCCCACTGATCATCCCGTAAGGCATAGCGATGTCTCATGATAACAGTCCTTTCCATTACTCAATTCTCCCTAGGCTATTGATTTTATACTGGATTGAGACCTATTTGATGACACGCCCTAGTGTAGGGTAATCTTTATGAGAGTAAGAGTCTGTGCCATAAGTAACTACGACACTTCTACAATTTCTTGGTCTTTATGGAGAAAATCCTGGTACAATGATTCTGCTACACTTTCATATGCTTTGAGA
>NZ_JAAHHS010000080.1 GCF_010692395.1 Moorena sp. SIO3H5 | reverse complement strand
TACTAGCGTCTGGCGTGTTGATATTAGCCAAAGATTTCAGGGGGGTTGGGGTACCATAGTACTCAACCATCACCCGATCCAATAGACTAGTACTGGCGCGACCCGTTCTAATGGTATTGAACGCCCGTTGAGTGGCCTCAACAGCTTTCTGCATACTGGTTTCGACATCAGCTAATTGCACAGGAACCTCCCACTATTGTTCCAACAGTTTCTCCCATAACAGCGCGGTGAATATTACCCCGCACCCTTAGATCAAATACCATAATTGGGAGGTTATTCTCTTTACATAATGCGATCGCAGTACTATCCATCACCCGCAAATCCTCGCTTAGGACATGGCTGTAGGTCAGGCTCTGATACCGTCGGGCCTTAGGATTCAGGTTAGGATCACAATCATATATACCATCAACTTTAGTTGCCTTAAATATTACCTCAGCATCGATTTCTGCCGCTCGTAAAGCAGCGGTGGTGTCAGTGGTAAAAAAGGGATTACCACTACCTGCCCCAAAAATGACCACTCGTCCCTTTTCCAGGTGGCGAATGGCACGACGCCTGATATACGGTTCTGCCACTTCCTGCATTTCGATTGCAGTTTGCACCCGTGTCGGGATATCGTTTCGTTCTAGAGCATCTTGCAAAGTCAAGGCATTCATCACTGTGGCAATCATACCGATATAATCAGCAGTTGCCCGATCCATCCCCCCCGCTGCAGCTTTGAGTCCGCGAAAGATATTGCCACCACCGACAACGATTGCCATTTGAACACCTTCATTCAAAACGGCAGCGACTTCAGCTGCTATTTCCTGAACCACTTCCGGTGAGATGCCGTAGCCCAAATTGCCCATCAAGGCTTCACCGCTCAATTTTAGTAAAACCCTTCGGTATTTTATCCCCATGCCACGACTCTTTGTTATGAAATTGTTATCCACATCAAGATAACAGTCAAATTTACCATTCGTCATGGGTTATAGCTGATCGCTGATCCCTGGTCGCTCTTTTTTAATCCCAGCTTAAGGATTATCGCCACTGAATAGGACTACCAGTTACTTTAGTTGATTGTGGTGAAATCTCTTGCCCTGCTAAAACAGACGCGATCGCACTGTTCAAGTAATGGGTTTCTACTGCGTCACTATTTTCTGGATTATCATCTACTGACCCATTATAGCATACAATTCCCTTATGGTCAATTAAAAATGCCTCAGTGGTTTTCTGGGCACCAAAGCTGTGAGCTACGTCTTGAGTTGGATCCCAAAGGTAAGGAAAATTCAATTGCTGATCTTGGCAGAATTGCTTCATCTCCTCAAAACTCTCTGCGGGGTACTGATAAACATCATTGGCATTAATGCCCACTAGGGTAAAACCTTGATGTTCAAACTGGTCTTGAATGTGTTTGAGTCTTGGGATGTAGGAATTGACATAGGGGCAGTTGTTGCCTAGGAAAATAACTCCCACTGCTTTGAAACGTTCTAAGTAACGGCAGAGATGGTGAACCTGCTCATCAGTTCCCGGCAATTCAAAATCCGGAGCATAACTGCCAATGGTGATGATGATTTTTTCTATAGTCATGGGTGATGGATCATGGATGATGGATCATAGGTCAAGCCCCTTTTTAATGCAAACTTTGCTTAAGGGGAGATGATGCGATCGCTAATTAGCTCATAGACGAATTTAGCATCAAGGGTAAATTTCCCGACCCAATTCTAAATTAAGGGTATTCCACCTGCTCAGAATCTAAAACAGCTTCTGGAGCATTTTGCCAACCTTCACCATAGGTTGTCGTGGCTCAATAGGCAATCCGTAAAATCACCACTCCTACAGCTGACTATTTACTATAGTTACTAGGTTTTGTTACAAAATGTAAAGGTATAGTTATGGCATAACTTGGGATTTTTTGAGCATGTCTTCCTCTTTCACAGCCCCAATCAGGGATCAGATTGAAACAAAAACCTGGATTTGGCAGGGCTTTTCCATTGGGTATAAAGCTTACGGTAATTCTGGACCAGCTGTGGTGATGGTCCATGGCTTTGGTGCATCTTCCGGACATTGGCGCAAGACCTTGCCAGTGTTGGGGGAAACCTGCCGATGTTATGCCATTGATTTGATTGGCTTTGGCGCTTCAGCTAAACCAACTCCTGGTATAGAGATAGACTATACCTTTGAAACCTGGGGGCAACAAATTGCCGATTTCTGTCGGGAGGTGGTTGGTGGTCCGGCGTTTTTAGTCGGAAACTCTATTGGTTGTATTGCCCTGATGCAAACCGCTGTAGATAATCCAGAGCTAGCCAAAGGAGTGGCCCTGCTCAACTTTTCTCTACGACTACTCCATGAGCGTAAACAGGCTGAACTGCCTTGGTATAAGCGTCTTGGCACACCAGTACTTCAACGATTTTTAAAGATTAAGTGGGTTGGCCAGTATTTTTTTAGTCAGCTGGCTAAGCGTAAAGTAGTGCGTAATATTCTGTTGCAAGCCTACGGTCGTCCAGAAGCCGTCACTGATGAACTGCTTGATCTAATCATGGCACCAGCGGCTGATACCGGTGCAGCTGATGTTTTTATTGCCTTTACTAGCTATTCTCAAGGACCTCTACCAGAAGACCTGATCCCAATTTTGCCTTGTCCTGCCATCATACTATGGGGCAGCAAAGACCCCTGGGAACCCATTGACTTGGGACGAGAATTAGCTAAATTCCCGACGGTAGAAAAGTTTATTCCTTTAGAAGGTTTGGGTCATTGTCCCCAAGATGAAGCACCAGAGATAGTAAACCCGATTTTGCTGAATTGGATTGGGGGAAATCAGGTTGAAGGTTATTAAAGGGTTGAAGGTTATCCAGTTGAAGGTTTAAGGTTTAATGTTTAAGATTACCCAGTTTAAGGTTTAAGGTTGAGTTAAGAACAATCGCGATCGCAAATCCCCCAACACCTCCCCAACGCCACCCTTTAATAACCTTGAACCTGTTAACCTTGAACCTGTTAACCTTGGCCTTTGGCCACGCGTTCGCGTTCAACCTTCAACCGTCCTTGACTGCTACCAGCTCTAATTGATAGCGATAGAGAGCCACAGGTTTTTCCAAGGCTTTAAAGTAATCAGGGTCTTGTGGTGAGAGGTAAACCGCTGTGACTTGCTCAGCCTTAATGATCGGACTAGGTGATTTATAGAACTGATATGCTGTTGTGGTTTCTACTTCGTTGAAAAAAGGTCGGCGAGTACCGCGAAAGACTTGGTTGACAACTTCTGTGGCAATAAACTGATCCGGAGCTGGTATTTCAGAAGCGCGACCAGTAATCACCGAAACCAGTTGGCTCCCGGTGCGCAGAAGGGTAACCTGGCGATTAGGGGAATTGGGGTCTACTTTGACGGCTCTAATTATGGGTTCGCCTAAGTAAGCCCTAGCAATATTCAACCCATTGAACCCTCGGTCAGCAACCACCTCTTCAGCAACCACCTCTGAGGTAGGTTTGAAGACTGACCGATTTTTTCTAGAACGTTGAGTTCTAAACGGAATAAACCAATCCCCAAGCCCTGAGCTTGATTTCCCAAGCTTTTGAAACCGCACCAGAAAACTAATTGGTTCTTTTAGATGACTGCGATTACCTTCAAATCCTGGTGTCACTATTTCTGGTGCTAGAGGTGCTATCTGCTCGATCAGGGTGCTGGTAACTTTCCAAGTCCCCTTCATCCAAGTGGGATATACCAAATCCCCGGTCGCCGCTGTGACTGGCGGTTTGCTTTTCCAATCAGGAAACTGACCTAAACGCTCAGCTAACTCTCCTGCCTGAGCCTCACCACCAGCCAGGAGCAAGGTTAACACCAGACATAATCCCAAAATTCTTCTCAAACCAAAAGTCCTCTCACCTTAGACTGGTCAGCTATCTTGCCGGTAAGGCAGATCTTCTTATCCAAGCAAGAATCAAAGCAACAGGGGGAGTGCTGACTATTACGATAGTAACTTTGGCTGTCTGCACTATAGATGTTTCCACTGTCGGTGTTTTCACTAAGATAGCCTTTTAGATATTCCTTAGCCTAATCCAGCGCTAACTGTCAAGTATAGTTCACTCTCGCGAGAACTGTCCAAAATTTGTAGAGTTCTTCCTAATCAATGATTTTACTTAATTTTACTTCAATTCCTGGTAATTAAAAATTATTCTAATCGGCTTACCATAAGATAGCTTTAAAATATGTGGCTATATCAAAAATATTTAGTGAAGTTAATATAAATTAACGGGAACAAAGTTAATCAGTAACAATCATAATAAAAGAATATATATAATACTAGTGTATATACTTATATCTTCATAAAGGCTTCAAAATTTCAGTTAAGCTCACCAACCTGATGTTTACCAAACCCTGACTCAGAGTACTATTCCCCTCAGTAGTGTAATTTAGTGTAATTGAGTGTAATTCACTCCTAAGCAGCTGATACCCCACAGTGCATCTGACCCCAGCTTAAAAACAGACGTATTAGGAAATAGCTAATCTCATCCTGTAGTTGACTAATGCGTTTTGGAATTTAGGTGCCCTTGACCTTGGCGAATTAAATTCGCCACGGATTGCACCTCAGGATAGCCGATTAAAAACGATATTACCCATGAGCCAAATCAAATTAGCTGTGAGTCGCATCAGCCAGTCTCTGGCAGCCGTATCTTTGTTGGTAGCCCATATTGGTGTCATGCCAACTCAAGCCCAGCCTATTCCAGCCGATGATGGCACTCAGACCCAAGTCACCCCCAATGAGAATCAATTTGACATTGATGGTGGCATTCGCTCTGGAAATAATATCTTTCACAGCTTTCAGGAGTTTGGTCTAGACCAAGACCAAATTGCTAACTTCCTATCTCAACCGGATATACAAAACATTCTGAGTCGGGTCACCGGTGGTAATGCTTCTGTGATCAACGGTCTAATACAAGTCACAGGGGGTAACCCTAACCTGTTTTTAATGAACCCAGCAGGGATAATTTTTGGTGCTAATAGCCAGCTGGATGTACCCGCTTCATTCACCGCAACTACGGCGACCAGGATTGGCTTTGGTGATGACAATTGGTTTAATGCGTTTGGTGACAATGACTACTCTACCTTAGTCGGTACACCCAGTGCCTTTGCGTTTGATACATCTCAGACACCAGGACTAATTTTGAATGAGGGTATAGAAATCCTAGCAGGAAATAACCTGACTTTAATCGGTGGTACTGTCATTAATACCAATCAACTGGAGCTTCCAGAAGGAACAATTACTATAGCTACCGTGCCTGGGGAAAGTTTGGTAAAAATTAGCCAGGAAGGACTGTTGCTGAATTTGGAAGTTGAACCCCTAACCTCAGATCCCTCCACAGCAGAACAATCTTTTACACCACTCTCTTTAGCTGAGCTATTAACCGGGGATGGTGTCAGTCACGCCACAGAATTCACGGATAATGGTGATGAAACTGTAACCTTGACTAGTTCTGGCATCACTATAGCGCCTGGGGATGTAACTGTTTCTGCCAACAATAACCTGACTCTGACGGAAAGCCAGCTATCTAGCACAGGGGACTTAAGCCTATTGGCGAAAGAGACCTTACTGATCAGGGACACACCAGAGAATTCCTTCCAAGCCGTTGCAGGAGGAAACCTCAAGATTCAGGGGGATGGGGGCATTGATATCCTAGCACTGAACAATCCTGACACCCGCTTCCAGAGTGGTGGCAACCTGAGCTTGGTCAGCGATGGCAAGATCTCTACAGATGCTCACTTTGCCAGTGGCGGTAATTTCTCAATTGAGAATTTAGCTGGTCAACCAAATAACTTTGTTAGCCTCCAAGACCCAATTATCACTGCTGTTGGGGATGTTGCTTTTGGGGATTACACAGGGTCTTCTCTTAAAGTAGAATCCACAGGAAATATTGAAGCTGGGAATATCAAAATCACTGCACCAGATACTGGGCTAGCTGATTTAGACCCAGATTCAGCTTCAGATATTGGCCAATCAGATATTAACACTTTAAGAAGTAGTCGTGCCGTAATTTTGAGGGCGGGCTTGACTACAGATGAATTGACCAATCAAGTTACAGAAAATTCTGGAGATGCTTCATCTCAAGTTACCGACAATTCTGGAGATGCTCCATCTCAAGTTACGGACAATTCTGGAGAGCCTCTATCAGGAAGTATCACTATTGGTAATATCGACACCAGTTTTAATACTAATGAGGATGCTCCTGTCATTGAAGGTAATGCTGGTCCTGTAATCTTATCTGCTCAAGGTGACATTATTTTTCGCAATAGTGATGAGATAAATAATAATTTTACCCAAATAAGAACTACAGAAAACAATGGTAATAATTCTGGTAATGTATTTTTGGAAACCAAAGAGGGCAGTATTACCATACAAGGAGAAAGACTCGATATAAACACTGAGGTTTCAGGGGATGGTAATGCTGGTAAAGTAACGTTTAACCTTCCAAATTTAGATAGTATCGACTCTGGTAAGTTGCAGATCTCGACAAGAGCTCGGGGTAATGGTAAAGCTGGTGATGTAGAGTTTGTTAGTCAGGAAGAGATCAGCCTAGAGCAGGAACAACAAATAACAGATCAAATCCAGCAAGATTTGCGGGCTTCCAGTGAAGAGAACTCAGGTAAGTTGATTTTTCGCCGTTCCCCGGAAACTGAAACGAACCCTGATGTGATCGACCCTGATGTGATCGACCCTGATGTGATCGACCCTGACGTGATCGACCCTGGCCCTAACGTGATCGATCCTATAGACCCTATAGACCCGATCGACCCTGGCCCTAACGTGATCGATCCTATAGACCCTATAGACCCGATCGACCCTGGCCCTGACGTGATCGACCCTGGCCCTGACGTGATCGACCCTGGCCCTGACGTGATCGACCCTATAGACCCTATAGACCCTGGCCCTGACGTGATCGACCCTGGCCCTGACGTGATCGACCCTGAGCCTGACTCGATAGATCCTGAGCCTGACGCGATAGATCCTGAGCCTGACGCGATCGACCCTGGCCCTGAAACTAAGACTATCTTGGATACAGATAGTGAAACATCCCCTGAAACAAGTGAGCCAAACGGTGGAAAAAGTGGTAGCGAGACTCCCGTTTCCCCCTCTGACAAGACTATAAGTGACACGCAAGAGCCCTCTAGTTCAGACCCTGGTAGTTCAGACGCTAGTAGCTCAAACGCTAGTAGTTCGGACCCTGGTAGTTCAGACTCTCGAACCCCTACTGTTTCATCTGAAACAACCTCAAATTCCACAACTGAGGAAGTTCCACCTGAAAGTGACCCAGTTTATTTGATTGAAGAAGCCTTCACGAAAGAATATGAGTCACACTTTCAGCGACCCTTCAAGACCAAAATCAACACTCAGAATGATGTCCGTAATCGGACTCGGGAGCTTGAGAGGGAGACAGGGCTAAAGACTGCAGTGATTTACGTCAGTTTTGTCGAAAATTCAAATACATTACCAGGCACTCGATGTCAAACGCCCTCAATCCCTGTTCCCAAAATCGACCGACGGTTTGGTTACCGACTCTCTGAGGTGCCTCAAGCACCAGAGCGTTGCTTACCACAAGCAAACGACCAGCTGGAACTTTTGGTAATCACCGCTGAAGGTAATCCAATTGTCCGGCGAATCAATGGTGCCAGTCGTGATCAAGTCCTAGCTGTGACCAATAGATTTCAGCGATCGCTTAGCAATGCCAACAGCTTGGATGCCAAAGCCCACCATTACCCAGCTGAGCAACTTTATCGATGGATCATAGGGCCATTACAGAAGGAATTAAACGCCCGCAAGATTAAGAGCCTAATATTTGCTATGGATGAGGGTTTGCGTTCCCTACCTATAGCAGCTATCTACGATGGGAAACAATATCTGGTTGAGAAGTATGGTGTTAATTTGGTGCCTAGTCTGAGCTTAACCTATTCTCGTCATACAGATGTCAGACCCTTCCAGGTTCTGGCAATGGGAGCATCGAAATTTGCTTATCAACAACCTTTGCCTGGGGTAGAAGTGGAGTTAAGCACCATCACTGAAAAACTGTGGAAAGGTCGCTCTTTTCTCAACGAAGCCTTTACTCTGGACAATTTAATGGCTCAACGAGAACAGCAGCAATATGGCATCATTCACCTAGCCACCCATGCAGAGTTCAACTCGGGAACTCCTAACGATTCCTACATTCAGATGTGGAACCGCAAACTAAGGCTGTATGAAATGGAAAATCTGCTTTATGAGCCATCGGTAGAGTTATTGGTACTCAGTGCTTGCCGAACTGCTTTGGGCAATCGAGAAGCAGAGTTGGGTTTTGCTGGGTCAGCCTTTCAGGCAGGAGTTGACTCGACTTTGGCAACCCTTTGGTATGTCAGTGATCAAGGTGCTCTGGGGCTGACTACTGAGTTTTACCGTCAGTTGAGAAAAACATCGAGTAAAAGCGAAGCTTTACGACAGGCACAGTTAGCGATGATTCAAGGCAATGTGCGTATCGAGAATAATCAGTTATATGGCTCGGGCAAGAACATCTCGTTACCGCCAGAATTGTCAGGACCAGGAAAACAAAGCTTTTCTCATCCCTACTATTGGGCTGCTTTCACTCTGGTTGGGGATCCGTAGTGAATAATTGGTATTCACTTTTCATAGTTTTGGTAAGCAGTAACAATCCTCTGAACGAGGGCATTACGGACAACATCCTTATTGGTGAGTTCGCAGAAAGCAATGCCTTCTACAGATTTTAATATTTTTAGGGTTACCGCTAATCCTGAGGGTTGGTTGCTAGATAAATCGGTCTGGGTGAGATCACCAGTGACTACCATCCGAGAACGTGAACCCAAACGAGTCAAAACCATTTTCATCTGGGCTGGTGTGGTGTTCTGAGCTTCATCAATAATCACGAAGGCATTATTGAGGGTGCGACCTCGCATATACGCTAGGGGAGCCACTTCAATAATGCCCCGTTCCATTAAATTGGCAGTCTTCTCTGTATCAATCAGTTCATGGAGAGCATCATAGAGGGGGCGCAAATAGGGATTAATTTTCTGCTGCAAGTCTCCTGGTAAAAAGCCAAGTTTTTCACCAGCTTCTACCGCTGGTCGTGTCAGAATCAGTCGTTCATATTGATTATTTAGTAACGCCTGAGCGGCGATTACCACAGCTAGGAAGGTTTTGCCAGTGCCTGCTGGTCCCACACAGAAGGTGAGGTCATGGGTTAGTACAGCTTTGATATACTGCCGTTGCCGGAAGGTTTTAGCTCGGATCACCTCACCCCGGCGAGTATGAGCTAGCACATCTTGATGTAAATCTTGTAATTCATCCTGTCGCTTGGTATCTAAGGCATGAATTGCGGTTTGGATGTCTACTCCTGTAATCCTTTTACCTTCGACCCAATAGATTTTAAGCGATCGCACTAGGGATGATACCCGCTCGACCTGTTTTTCGGTGCCAGAAATCAATAACTCTTGCCCTCGCAGCACCAGATGCGCACCGGTTTGCCGTGATAGGGTTTTCAGGTTTTCTTCCTGGTCTCCAACCAAGGCGATTGCACTTTCTGGGCTGGGTAGCTCAATTGTTTTGGATACTTCACTCAAGGTTTATCAACTAAAGGCTTGCTGTCTGCTTAACGAACCTGTCCTAATTTCCTAGGGTTAGATGGGGAGTTGTCAATAGTGTTTGATCAGTGTTTCTTGCCATTGGTAATGAGAGGTACAGCAGCAGGATGTTTTTTACTCCCTTTTTTCTATTGTCCTCTCATTACCCAAACCTTCAAAACTATTGCAGTAGAGAACTAGGAGCGAAATCTTGGAGTTACTCTAGGTCTGGAAACTCGGCGAGGTAAATTTCTTCTGACAATGGTTCTACGACTAGGGCCATTGTCTCGACGAGGGCTACTACCTGAGCCTGAGCCTTCATAGATATCCAAATAAACAGTTTGGCCAGCAGCTTGGGCTGCCGCTTTAATTACTGTCCGAATCGCTTGAATATTGCGACCACCCCGACCGAAAACTCGCCCTTTATCCTCTCCATTAAAAGCTAGTCGAATCCAGACACGCTCTTTTCCATTTGATTTCTCACAGTCTACGCTGAGGGAGTCTGGTGATTCCAAGAACGGCTCGATTAAAAATCTCACCAGTGCTGAATAATCTGGGTCATCATCTCTAACAGAAGCAGATAGAATTTCAGGTACGGATTTGTTCAAAAACATTAGCTTTTTGCAAGATATTACGCACGGTTTGTGTTGGCTGAGCTCCATTTTTGAGCCACTTCACTATTGCTGGTACATTCAGCCTCGTTTCATCATTTCTTGGATTATAGAATCCCAGTTCTTCTAGAGGACGCCCATCACGGCGTGCATTGCTGGGAATTGCCACTATTCGATAGCTTACTTCACGCTTTTTGCCGAATCGTTTTAATCTGATTTTGATCATTGTACCTAATTAATTCACCTGTTTGATTTTAAGCGATCTTTGGGGGTTTGAAAGTGAACAGGTTGAATGGTGTAGATTTTAACTGACTCAGCAGGCAAGCCGCTACCTGTTGACAATCTTCTCAGCTACCCGACACCCCACGCCTGATGGGAACGGGCTAACCTTCAGGCTAACCTTCTACTGGCTAATCTTCTACCGCGTCACCTTCTAGGAGCTAACCTACCCTACACAGAACGCCAAAGGCGAACAACCGGCTAACCTTCAGGCATACCTTCTAGGAGCTAACCTACCCTACACAGAACGCGAAAGGCGAACAACCGGCTAACCTTCAGCGTAACCTTCTAGGAGCTAACCTTGGCCAAAAGGCCACGCGTGCGCGTTCAACCTTCTAACCTTCTACTGGCTAACCTTTTACTGGCTAACTTTCTACTATAATTCCCCAAATCCCTTCTTCTTCTTACCTTTTTTCTTTTTCTTGCCAGAGCCACTACCACGCCAACCAGGTAGATTACGAGAATTTCCACCCCCCATACCACCTAACATACCACCTAACCCCCCCATGGCTGGCATCTGACCTTGACCCATTTGCTGCATGAGCGATCGCATTCTGGTAAATTCACTCACCAGACCCCTGACGTCTTTTTCCGTATGACCAGAACCTTGGGCAATGCGGCGGCGGCGGCTCGGAGAGCTAGCTAATAAATCTGGGTTACGACGCTCCTCGGAGGTCATGGAGCTAATCATAGCTTCGGACTGCTTGAGTTTGGTTTCCCCTTGTTGAAGTTGAGAAGAACTGAGTTTGCCCATCCCTGGAACCAGTTTCATCAAGCCACCAAGGGATCCCATGTTCTTTAACAGGCGCATCTGCTTCAAGAAATCGCTGAAGTCAAATTTTGCTTCCAGCATTTTCTGTTGCATCTGTTCAGCATCAGCGATGTCAATCTCTTCCTGGGCTTTCTCAACCAAGGTCAGTACATCCCCCATACCCAGAATCCGGGATGCCATGCGGTCTGGATAAAATGGTTGTAGTGCCTCGACCTTTTCCCCAACCCCAACAAATTTAATCGGCTGACCTGAAATTTGCCTGACTGAAAGGGCAGCACCACCACGACTATCCCCATCAAGTTTGGAGAGAATTGCCCCAGTAATGCCGATTTGCTCATGGAAGGTGCGGGTCAGGGTTGCTGCTTCCTGACCAGTCATGGCATCTACCACTAGTAGGGTATCGTGGGGTTGGACGGTTTCTTTGATGCGGGAGAGTTCTCCCATCATCTCTTGGTCAATTTGCAGTCGTCCTGCTGTATCGATAATTACCGTATCGATAGCCATTGCTTTTGCCCGTTCTACCCCTTGACGAGCAATGTCTACTGGGTCAGCTTCTGTACCTAACTCAAACACCGGTACATCAATTTGTTGACCGAGGGTTACTAATTGATCAATGGCTGCGGGTCGATACACGTCTGTAGCCACTAGCAGACAGCTACGTTCTTGCTTACGCAGATGTAAAGCAAGTTTTGCACTAGCGGTAGTTTTACCAGTACCTTGTAGACCAGCCATTAGCACAACGGTTGGTGGGGTGTCTGCTTGGGCTAGGGGAACATTGGTTTCCCCCATCACTTGCACCAGTTCGTCGTAGACTATTTTGATGAACTGCTGGTCAGGGCGAACACCTGATATGACTTCACTGCCTTGTGCTTTCGCTTCTACTCCAGCAACGAAATCTTTGACTACTTGTAGGTTGACGTCTGCCGATAACAGGGCGCGACGCACTTCTTTTAGGGCGTCTTGGATGTTAGAACTAGATATCTTGTCCTGACCCCGTAGTTTTTTCCAAGCATCTTCTAAGCGTTCGGCGAGAGCATCAAACATACGTCAATTGTGATGGTTTTGTTTTTATGGTTACTTTACTAGGTCGCCAGAGTTTTGATAGTCTATACATCTTAGCTACACACCTTACTAGGATAGCGCTTGTGGGGATTTTAGTTCAATATTTTGGTAAGGTAAGTCTTCAGCCCTAGGCTATTCGTGACATTTATTCAAGCGGTTAAAATCAAGGCATGACTTAAAAGCTACTGCCGAATTAGGGAGCGCGTGAATCAACTTTCTGTGCAACAGATGAGGGCTGGTTTTTCTGTATGCCAGCTACCACCACCATTAAAACCGCCAGATGTATTGCGGGTAATTGTTCCAAGTGGAACCTTGCGTGAGGTTGATGCTTTCAATCAGGGGATTGAGATTTGGCGATCCCGTGGCTACCATGTGCAATTACCACAGAACTGGAACGCTAGGGAAGGTTACCTAGCTGGGACTGATAGTCAGCGACGCCAACAGTTGCTCGAAGCCTGTCTTGACCCCAAATGTCGGGGCATTCTCTGTGCTAGAGGAGGTTATGGTAGCGCTAGACTTCTGGAAGACTGGACATGGCCAGAACAATGGCCAGAACAGTTGAAGTGGTTGATTGGTTTTTCTGATATTACGGCTTTACTGTGGAGTCTTGGTCAGATAGGGATTTCCGGTGTTCATGGTCCGTTATTGACTACTATTGCTGGTGAACCGGAATGGTCAGTCAATCGATTGTTTGATTGGGTGGAAGGACGACCCATAGCTCCCTTGAAAGGGGTTGGTTGGGGAGGTGGTAAAGTTTCTGGTGTGTTGCTACCGGCTAATCTTACGGTCGCTACTCATCTGCTCGGTACACCCCTACAACCTTCCTTATCAGGAGTTATTCTTGCTCTAGAAGATGTCACCGAGGCTCCCTACCGCATTGACCGGATGTTGACTCAGTGGCGCATGAGTGGTGCAATGGCCGGGGTGAAAGGTATTGCTTTAGGGCGGTTTAGCCGTTGTGCTCCTCCCAAAGATGTTCCTAGCTGGACTGTGGAGGAAGTGTTGCGCGATCGCATTTGGGATCTCGGTATACCGGTTGTTTCTGACTTGCCTTTCGGTCACGATGGGGTTAACGCTGCCCTTCCTGTAGGAAAGCTGGTTGAACTAGATGCTGAGGCCGGGACCTTGAGTTGGGTTGAAGGTTAGCAAGTTAGCAGTTTAGCAAGTTAACAGGTTAGCAGGTTGAACGCGCACGCGTGGCCTATTGGCCAAGCTGGAAAGCTTGTTATTCCATTTCTTTCCATCACCTTTTAACGTTCGCGTAGCGTGGCCTTTTGGCCAAGGCACCGTCTTAAAATGTAACTTATTATTAACACTTTTTTAATCTTCTCAAATCAGGAGAGTAAAGGGAATACCAGCATGATAAGCTGACAAATACACTTAAAAAAGTATAATAGGATAGATGCCATATGGCTGGGTCAACCGAGGTTCCTTATTTGTTGAGGGCGGCTCGTGGTGATGAGTTAGAGCGCCCCCCTGTGTGGATGATGCGACAGGCAGGTCGTTATATGAAGGTTTATCGCGATTTACGGGATAAGTATCCGAGTTTTCGCGAGCGCTCGGAAAATCCAGACATCGCGATTGAAATTTCTCTACAACCCTGGAAAGCCTTTAGACCAGATGGAGTGATTTTGTTCTCCGATATTCTAACTCCATTGCCAGGGATTGGTATCGAGTTTGATATTGTCGAAAGTAAAGGGCCAATCATTAACCAACCGATTCGTACCCAGGAACAAATTGACCAGCTACATCTGTTGGATTTAGAGAAATTTGGGTTTATCCGGAAAATTTTGAAGGCGCTACGGGACGAAGTGGGCAATGAAGCAGCAGTGCTGGGCTTTGTCGGTGCTCCCTGGACTTTGGGCGCTTATGCCATTGAGGGTAAAAGTTCTAAAAATTACTCCATCATTAAAGGGATGGCCTTCTCACAACCAGCTATGCTACACCAATTCTTGGGTAAGCTAGCTGATGCGATCGCTATCTATGTCCGTTACCAAATCAATAGCGGTGCTCAGGTAATACAAATGTTTGACTCTTGGGCAGGTCAACTGAGTCCCCAAGACTACGAAACCTTTGCCTTACCCTATCAGCAGCGAGTAGTACAGCAGGTTAAAGCCACTCACCCAGATACCCCCTTCATTCTCTATATCAGTGGTAGCGCTGGAGTGCTTGAACGCATGGGACAGTCGGGGGTTGATATGGTCAGCGTAGACTGGACCGTAGACATGGCAGAAGCTAGAAAAAGATTGGGTCCTGATATGAAAGTTCAGGGCAATATCGACCCAGGAGTGCTCTTTGGGTCACAAGCTTTTATCCGCGATCGCATTGTCGATACTATTCGCAAAGCTGGCCACGAAGGTCATATCTTAAATCTTGGTCATGGTGTTTTACCCGGCACTCCAGAAGATAACGTTAGATTCTTCTTTGAAACTGCCAAACAGGCAGATCAATTAATGGCTGTTCATGCATAATATTCGATAACACAATAGAGAGTAGAGAATCGATAACCAGATTCTGTCCCATTTTCTCCCTCTAGCAGCCATAGGTTTGGGGAGCGCTAGTCCCCCCCAGGGTATCCTTCGGTCAGAGTTGGACCGGGCTTTCAAGGTGCAGATGTTTACTTGTCCACGTAGCCCCTCCACTAAATGGAATCCTCGCTTCAGTCTCATCCCCATCAAGGGGATGAGACAAACAACAAATTAGACTACTCAAATTAGAGTACTAAGGATTCTATCCTTAAGAATCCATCACCACAACAATCAAGGAAGTGTTCTTTACTCGATCAAAACCTTTTTGTACCCCTAGAACTAGTTGACCTAGTTGTCTGTTTGTGTTAGGTCAGGGTCAGTAGTATATCACTAAATCTAAAATCCAAAATCCCATGACCTCCAAGCGGATTTTTATAACTGGTGCTAGTGGCTGCATTGGTCACTACATCACTGAAGCCTTAAGTCTCGAAACTGACCATGAGTTGTATTTGTTAGTCAGAAACCCTGACAAATTAAAGTTTGACGACTTGAAGTTTGGCGACAAGGGGCGTGCTAGGATTACCATCCTGAAAGGTGACCTGCGGCAGATTGAAGACTTTCGTGACTTGCTCAAGACCATGGATGCGGCAATTCTGGCAGCAACCGCTTGGGGAGGGCAACAGGAAACATTTGATATTAACGTTGCCAAAACTATCCAGTTAATCAACTTGCTTGACCCTACTGTTTGTGAGCAAGTGATTTATTTCTCTACTGCTAGCGTACTGGATAGGAATAACCAATTACTGAAACAAGCCGGTGAACTTGGAACAGAATATATCTATTCCAAATACACTTGTCTGAAGCGCTTATCCCAATTAGCCTCCGCTCCTAAGATAACTACCGTCTTTCCTACCTTGGTACTGGGAGGAGACGAAACTAAACCCTACTCCCATCTCTCATCGGGACTCCCAGATATTGTCAAATGGATTAACTTGATTCGTTGGTTTAAAGCTGATGGCAGTTTCCACTTCATCCACGCCCAAGATATTGCTCAGGTCGTGGGATACCTGATTGATCATCCTCTCTCTCAAGCATTGAGTCCAGAAGAAGAGTGCATGTCTAGTGGTAGATTGGTTTTAGGTTGTCAGCCGTTGAGTGTCAACCAAGCCGTAGAAGAAGTTTGTAAGTATCTAGATAAACAAATTTATTTTCGCATACCATTGTTTATCTGGCTTGCCAATATCTTTATTGTGCTCTTCCGGATTCAGATGGATCCTTGGAGTCGGTTTTCCTTAAATTACCGACATTTTATTTATCACAACCCCGTTAATCCAACCACCTTCGGTTTACCGACTTACTGTCCTACGCTTACTGACGTTCTGAAAGTTAGTGGCATTCGCAGAGATTAGATTTTTAAAATCGTTACACTTTAAACTAGAAACAGGACTCCTAGTTAAGTTGTCTTTAATTTTTGAATTGGTGCAATCTAAATTCTGCTTAATTCTAACATAAAGCGTTTATCATAGCGACGATAAACGCTATAGATATATCAGGTAATAGATAATCGCGAATTGCTCTAGGGGGTAATACAAGCACCCCAAAATACTGACCAGCTTTAACTTTAGCAGCTCTAACTTTACACCAGCTTTAGGTTTAAGGTCACTATGCTCCACAAGTATACATAGAGCATCATAAGCATATTTTCAATTACTCATACCAAGTTGCGGACAAACATACAACTTTCTCTTCCCCCAATCTCTCCATCTCTCCATCTCCCCATCTCCCTATCTCCCTATCTCCCTATCCAAGCAATCTACTATCTTTGAATCTAACTCGGTATCAGAACTCAATTACTGAGAACTAACTCCTTGATTATTCTTTCCAAGTTGGATAAAAAACAGGTTAATAAATTGCATAACTGAATTGGCTAAAACCAAACTAAATAAGGATTATAGCCGATAGTTAATTTTTCAGTTAATTAAGAATTTGTAATTATTGCTTGGTAGTTGATTTACGATTAACGATTAGTTATTACCCATGACCAAACACAAGCTATTCAATGCTTTCCAGCACAGTTGAATCATCCAACGAAAGCTTTTTATAAATTCTTTACGTGCCAGAAATTAAGTTCACAAAGTCTTTAAATAATCAATACGTATAATTACGCTGACTTTATAATTAATAGCGAATTTTTCGCTTATTCTTAATCTATAAATGTAAGTCTTAAGTCGTCATATAACGCCCTAAGCGCATCCTACCATTGCCAGCTATGAGCAATTTTATGAGCTTAATACTTACCTATAAATAGGGATTTTTTCCGGATAAAGAATGGTCAAAATTTTAATTTAGACCATTCTTTATAATCATTTTCCGGATTTTGTGTTGGCACCAATAAATATCTGTGCTAACTGTTGAAGACAACAATGACAACACTAGTATCAGAACAATTATTGTATTTTGCCTTTAATTTCCCAAATTGAACCGCCAATTTAGGCAGTTCAAAAAAACTTCGCTGGTTGAAATTTATTCCACAAGACCAAAATAAATATGAAAATGAACAAAACCATTGCTAAACAATTAGCACTGTTCGCTACAGTAACCGCTTCCGTTCTCGCTGCTGCACCAAGTCTGGCTGCTACTTTCGCTTTGTCTAAAGGATCCTTCGACTTGAGAAACTTTAGTACTGATCCTCTGGAAGTTGTTACCCTGGCTGAAGCCGACACTTTGACCATTTCAACTGGGGGTGATGTGATTGCTGAGGCCAACGCGGAATCAATTTTTAACCCTGATTCACTCGATCCACTAAAACAAGCTAGTAATAAATCTTCGAGTAGCGCTCAAGGTGACGGAAGCAACTACCTTGGTGTGGCGGAAAGTTTTGCTGGACTTATCGGTTACAACTTCTTTGTCGATGCAGGGGAAACCTTTTCTTTCGATTTCAATGGTTTTCTGGATCTAATCACATTAATCGACAATCCACCTGCGGAAAGTGCAAGTGCTTCTGGCACCGTAGCATTAGAGTTATATCACAGCGATGACTTAAGTACTCCCATCGACTTCTTCGCTCTCTCTGGTAACTTAGAAACTCTAGGAGATGATGATTTCCTTGAGTCTGCTCACAGTGACAATGTGTTTGCTGATAACGACTTTACTACCTTGTTTGGAGGAACAGAAGAATTTGCTCTGGCTGATGTTAAGGGTTATTATGAGCGCACTTTCGAGACAGCAACTTATTTGACCTTAGTCGAAGCTAAAAGAAATAAGGTAACCGTTAAAGCTCCTGAATCCTCAAACTTGCTAGGCTTACTTTTCTTCGGTTTACTGAGCATTGGATACCGAGTAAAAACTACAAAATTTACCAAAAATTCAAAATTATTAAATAATTAATCATACTATTAATTATAATCAAATCCGGTTAATCACATATCAACTATTTTCTGGATTGTTGGTAATTATAAATTAGTAATTACTAGCTCAGTAATATAATAATTAGTGAAGCGGAGCGGATTTGATATAATTAGTCATTAGTTAGCAAAAATACCGCTAGTGGGAGCAAAATGCTCCCTTATTTTTTCCCGTAGAAGATGCAACGCTAGAGCTGGAACTTCTACTATAACTCCTGGCCGAGTCTCTGGTCACAGTAATCTCTTGACTGGTTTTTGCTTGCTCACCAGATGCAAATGCCCTACTTTCGGCTTGCACTACTACCTTTCCATCTGGTGAAACTATCCATTTTCTGATTATCCCCGAGCGCATCATAACTTAATCCCTCCATGGCTTTTTTGACAGTCAGCTAGTAGCCAACGGCCTTTAGCTGACTTACCCATTACCCATTACCCTCAATCATGCCACTACTGACCCAACGCCTCGGCAGTTTGAATTTCAACATTATCAACCATAGTGTCACTATGAAGCATATAGTTGAGTTCACGATTGAGCCAATCCTGAAACAGTCTATCCAATATCTCATTGTACCGTTCCGGTGTTAATTCAGCAGAGATAAACCTTTCTACCATCAAGATATGATAACCCTGAGGAGTTTTGACGGGATTGACCACTTGTCCAATAGGTACACCAAAGACAATCGCTGCTATATCTGGACGTAAATTCCAACGGTAAAGCTTTCCTTCAAAACCGCACTTCTGTCGGCGTTCCTCATCAAGGTCATAGATATGAGCTGCTTGATAAAAGCTAATTTCTTTTTCTTCAATTTGATAGAAAAGTTCTTGGGCAAGTTTCTCGTTAGCTACAATAATTTGATAGAGCAAGATTTGGTCAAAATCCAGTCGATTTTGACCAAAAAACTTTTCCACATCTTTATCAAATAGACACTTCGATAACTTTTTAGCTAGCAAGTGCTGGCGAATTCCGGCTTCCCAGTCATCGGAAGTAATCATATTATCCGCTAGCCAAGCTAGGGTGTCTGAAGCCTTTTCCAAGCGATTTTCGTGACGGAATTTGTCTGCCTCTTCCTGAATTTCTTCGGCGGTGACGGTTAAGTTTCTTTCCGCAGCAGCTCGATTAATGACTTTTTGATACAAAATTTTCTCAGAGACATCTTTGAGCTGGATTTCTCGTTTCAGAAACTCAGTAATTTCTTGTGGTTCAAGGGATGCTCTAGAAAGAATACTCATAGTTAGGTTTTCCTTGCTCAGATGTTAGCTGATGGGGTAATGGGGCAATATATGGGACAATGGATGAGTTAACAGATGTAAGGGATGGGCTGATTCCGACTACTTATCAAGATGATTCTTACTACTTATCAATATTATGAGAAAATTGCATCAGATACTGTGATGAAATCATCATTATTTAGGGTGGTTGCACCCTGTCCATCTACGGCTCCTTTGACTACAGCTAGAATATCGTTATTGAATTTCACCAAAGTGGCATCAGCAATGCCATTACCAGTGGTATCAAATACGTCTAAGACAATATCGTCTACTAAGACTTCGACTGTCAAACCAATCTTATCTCCTTCAAATTGATTGAAGTCAGTGATTTGATCAGCTAATCCTGGATCAGTGATCGGGTTAGTTTCTTGGGTTAGAACAAATGTATCACCACCATTCCAGCCCGTGAGGCTATCTAGCCCGATGCCACCAACCAGGAAGTCTTCACCATCGCCACCATCTAAGCTATCATTGCCTGCTCCACCCAGTAAAATATCATTGCCATCCTTGCCATTAATACTATCGTTACCTTGGTTTCCTTTCAGGAGGTCATCCCCTGCCTCTCCGGAAATTTGATCATTGCCTTGCAATCCCTGAATTTCGTCGTTGCTGTTGCCACCGACTAGTTCGTCATCCCCTTCAGTACCAATGATAGTGTTGTCGTAGGTCGTGATGAAATCAGCACTGGTTAGGGTAGTCTCACCCTGAGCATTCACTGTTCCTTGGACTAGTGCTAGGATACCGTTGTCGGGAGAGGATGCTAGCTTTATTAAAGTCCCATCAGCTGTGCTATCACCATTGCTATCAAATACCTCTAGTAGGATGTCCTCCCCAGATAGTCCCCCAGTTAAACCAATCTTGTCACCCTCAGCAGCATTGAAATCAGTGATTTGATCAGCTACAGAAGGGTCAGTTATTGGACTAGTTGTTTCCAATCCCAGCACAAATGTATCGCTACCGTTGCCCCCTGTGACTGTATCTGTACCAAAGCCACCAATCAGGACATCATCCCCATCTCCCCCAGTTAGTTCATCATTGCCTTGAGTACCCCGCAGTGTGCTATTGCCATTAATAGTAGTGATGCTCATTAGGTTAGACCCTACACCTGCCCTCACACCACTGATTAAGCCATCGCTAGTGCTTGAACTCCAGCGATTAGTCCATGAACTGCTATTTGTGCTATTTGTTTGTGAGTCGTTAGTTACTATCTTACTACCATTGTTGCCATTGATAGTGAGGCTATTGTTTCTGATGGTTATGGTTCTTGAAGAATTGTTTGAAAAACTGTTTGTAGTCGCAGTTGAACTAGTAATTAAACTACGGTTCTCTCGGATGCTGTCTGTGATACTGTCTGTAATGCTCTGTGTTGTGCTCTGTGTGGTGCTGTCTGGGATGCTATCTGTGATGCTCCGTGTAATGCTCTGTGTTGTGCTCTGTGTGGTGCTGTCTGGGATGCTATCTGTGATGCTCCGTGTAATGCTCTGTGTAATCGGCTTTTTTAACCTCTGTGTGAACCTCTGTGTGAACCTCTCTGTAATTCGGCTTACACTAGGAAGAAATGTCAATGTTCTGCTGAAATTAAACATGGCTATTAATCGGCTATAAGCCTTGCGTTACCCTTGAGCTGCACCTGCTGAATCTGCATTTTGGACTGTTAACTGTTGAGTGTTGAGCGTTAACTTTTCTACTGCTGCACAGACAGGTCTTACCTCTACCAAGCTTCAACTGTTAACTATCAACAAAAATCGCTCAATTCAAAAAATATACCAATTAAATGGTGATTAGTTTAGCCAATAAAGTGTCTCTATAATGCTGCTCCACTGATCGGATACTTGTCTGCTCATTGATTAGTAATTATTTAGACATCCATCAGCCTAAGCTCACCAAAAATGATAAAGAATGATGAAGACGTGATTAGGATAATGCGCATTTTCAGGACTTATGCACAAGACCTTTGGAACTCGGTTTATCGTGATAAATTAAAGGCTGAAATCCATAGCTCTCATCTCCCCATATCCCCTAGGCGCTAGGCGATAGACCAGCGTTTTTTTAGCATATTCCATCGCCTCTTAACCTTTCCCTATTACCTATTACCGAACATCTTGATTAACTTGATTAAGCTGTAGCTGGATTTCCGAAAATTACCTTGAGGAATATAAAAATATAGACCGACTGTCAGACACAGTACGGGAAGTTCCCCTGCGAGTTCTAGCAATAGCGTCAGCACTTGCTCTGGCCCTGCTAATCCCAAACTTAGGATTTAGTCTGGCATCAGTCCTAGTTCTGACTGAAAAACGCTTACCCCTAGCATCTGCATCTGCCGCAGCTAATGCCAAATCCTTGGAAGCAAATGTCAGGGTATTAGCAGAGGCTGATGCACTCCCAAAAATACCGTTTTCATGAGTATATTTCTGAGCAAAATCTAGATCCTTAATTATCATTATTTTTTTCTCTTTGCACCTATGCCTAAACTGATGACTCCCACCTTCCTTAACTAAAGACTTAACTAAAGGAGGAAGAAGGAAAGTTTTATGTAAGCTCACACAGCCAAATTTACCTGCTAAGTCCTGAAGCTAGCAGATATTCCTTGTATAGTCTGTCTATTGAATCTTAATTAAAGGGGGAAGCATTGGCGCGCCAAGTTATTTTATAGATATTAATGCTTCACCCCGTGCTTAGATTTTGGATGCAATTAAATACACCTTAGGGTCAGGATTTACCTTCGTTCTAAGGAGCTGCAACAACGGATACAGAGAATGCACTACCGCCACTGGGACCGATAAAGGCGTCAGTATCAGTTTCAACGAGGAAGTCGCCTTTACCCACGAATTCAGCGGTAGCTTCAGCATTAGCTAGGCGGCCCTTGACTTTTACCCTTGAGTCAACATCCTTATTGATATCGACATCGATATCAAGGCGAATTTTCTTGTCCAATTTTAAGTCGAAGCGACGACCGCGACGACGACGACCACCAACAATATTGGTTTCTTCGTTAACAACTTCGATGTGATTTAGGTCAAAAATATTCATGGTTGGTCTGCTCTTTTGTAAGTTTTGTGTTATTCAACAACTTGGTTGTTGTTAGTTTTATTCTACCGCTCTTTATTCAATTTGTCTCACTTGTCAAGCCAATTTGGCCGAAACTTGAATTAAATTAGTTAGGTAGCTAAAAAAAACTTGGTTGTTGTTATTTTAATCCTACCGCTCTTAATTCAATTTGTCTCACTTGTCACGCCAATTTGGCGGAAACTTTAGCTCGACCCAAGATTCACGTTAGGTAGGTAGCTAACAACTTGGTTGTTGTTACTTTAATCCTACCGGTATTACTTGAATTTGTCTCACTTGTCACGCCAATTTGGCGGAAACTTTAGCTCGACTCTTGATTAAATTAGGTAGGTAACTAACAACCCCTTAGTTGTTGTTAATTTAATCCTACCGGTATTACTTGAATTTGTCTCACTTGTCACGCCAATTTGGCGGAAACTTTAGCTCGACCCAAGATTCACGTTAGGTAGGTAACTGACAACTCCTTGGTTGTTGTTAATTCAATCCTACCGGTATTACTTGAATTTGTCTCACTTGTCACGCCAATTTGGCGGAAAAGTTTTAGCGATAGTTTAGCGTTACAAATTGTTATGAAAAATTCCCAAGTTATGGAAAACTAACTTGGGAGTATTAATGCAATGTATGCAGTATCAAAAAATTAAGCAAAAATAAAATAAATTCAGCGATTGGGGACTGTCAGCATTGAGCTATCAGCCCCTGACTTTAATGGTGAGATTACCAGTCCCTAGAAACACCTTATCTTTCTAGTAGTGTAGTTGAGTAGAATTTTTGCAATTTGTTGTTAAACCACTGTTCTTGAGAGCCCCCTTGCACTAGTTGGCTTCTGCTGTCAAGGGGCTTTGCATAGTCAAGATCTTTAATATTCCTTAAGCACTTCTGAGCAACTGAAACATTAGACAGAGCAGCATTTTCCCGATCCTGCTTGAGGCTGTCGGTTGTAGCTTGATTGAGTGAGTCCATTTTCTCGTTATCCCGTCGCAATCGGCAGTAGGTTCGCGACGGTATGTATTCTAAGGGGTTAAGACCCAAACAACGTAGCATTAAAACACAAGCCCACGAATACTTGTGATCGCGAATTGCTTCTTCAATTAAACTAATCTTGTCAGGATCTAGGGTTTTG
>NZ_JAAHHS010000008.1 GCF_010692395.1 Moorena sp. SIO3H5 | reverse complement strand
TCACCACTGTAAAAATTAGTCCCCCCCAGCTGAACCTCCAAAATCGCAGCAAAAGCCGATTCACTCCAGCCAGAGTTAGGACTCGGATCAGCAATAGCATCACGGCTACACAGACGCCAGACCTGCTGAGGTTTTCCAGACATCAAGGCTAGGGTAAATACGGTTAATCGACAGGGGATCCAGGTTAGTAAATCTTCGAATTTAGCAGTAAACCAACCTAAATGCGTGTAAGGCTCTCGACGGTAACCGACCATCGAATCTAAAGTACTGGCAGCTTTATAAGCTAAGGCCAGAGGAACACTACCAACTCCAGGAATCAACGCTCCAACAATGGCATAGAACAGAGGGGCTGTGACCCCATCGGTAGTGTTTTCCGCCACCGTTTCTAGGACAGCTCGTAGGATTTCCGACTCAGAAAGATTTTCTGTATCACGACCAACATATTGACTTAATCGAGAACGGGCTAGTTCTAATTCTCCGGCAGTTAAAGGTTGTAATACATCCACTGCTGCTGCCCGAAGAGAGCGACCAGCAAAACAACTAGCTAGCAATATCGTTGCTATGCCTATACCCAAAAATGGATTGAGCCAGATTCCTAGGAAGACAATAAACCATCCAGCTACTCCACTCCCAATAATTAGTCCAATACCCAACCCAATTCCTGCTAGGCGTCGTTGCCAAGGCTGCTGCCATAAGTTAATGGCTAACTGAGTAAAGTGAGAGATTACCCAGCCCATAACCTGCACTGGATGGACCCAACCCCAAGGATCACCGATCAGATAATCCAGACTAGCTGCCAACAGCAAAATGACACCATTAGTATGGTTATTAACCAGGATTTTAACCACTACTTTCTAATTTTATCGACATTCTCTTCCCAGTTCGCCCCATCAAAAGGAACAATGGTAAATCGAGATAGAACATCACCGTCAAAGCAACGTAGGTTGACAGAAATCCCATTGGGATGAGAGCGGGGTCGATAGAAAGGATGAATGCCACAGATTTGGCAGAATGTGTGCTTTGCCGTGTGAGTGTTGAAGGTATAAGTAGTCAACACTTGATCTCCCTTTAGTAAGCTAAATTGCTCAGGGGAGACAATCACGTGTAAGATGCCCTTTTTTTTACACATCGAACAATTGCAATCAATTGCCTGATGCTTGTTGACAATTACCCGGAAGCGGACAGCGCCACAATGACAGCCTCCCTCATAAGTAATCGGTTCGTTACTCTTTTTCATGGTTACGAAAAATTGATTCAAACAACGAAACTGGTTTCTTCTCCCATAGCCGCTTGCCAACTACGGGCATCATAATAAAGATCAGCAAGAGTTATAGTGTACAATGCTTCTTTAAGCTTTTGATGCAAACGATGCCAAAGTGTAAATGTAACCCAGTCTTCGGCTTGACCAGCGTCTGGGGTATGGTGGGGTAGTGGTTCGATAGTTTCACCCACTGCTTCTAGGATTTTGCCGAGGGAAATTTGTGTGGGTTCATAGGCTAATTGATAGCCTCCTTGAGCTCCACGAACTGACTTGACTAAGCCAGCACGGCGCATCTCAATCAGTAGTTTTTCTAGATATGGAGCTGGTAGACCTTGGCGTTTAGCGATCGCTCTAACCGATGTCGGTCCATACCCTGGTCTTAGGCTCAGATCTAGTAGTGCCTTAACACTGTAGTGTCCACGAGTGGTGAGCTTCATAATAAAATAGCAATCCAATCGGAAAGTGGACGTGGGAGTTAACCGGACAATTTCTTTGAAAGACGCTTAGTCGGAAACGATTTTATGACCTGTTTAAAGATCACGCTCGTTTAATGCACTCAGCTATCAGCATCAAGAGCAGGGGGAACCAAGGAACCCTCTCATCCTGAAGACTATACTTTGAGCGGTATGCTTTTAGCTATCGGCGTGCGATGCAGAAGCTTATATCTTAGACTATCAATGGCTGATAGCTGATAGCCCTTTGTCTGAATGCAACAGCTCAAAGAAAGTATAAAATAGTGTCACCCAATGGAGATAGCCATTGACTTGTGACAGGGATGGAAAGTACAGGTGGCTGGTGGGGAAATTGCCTACAAGAGTAGCCCATACTCTTTTAGCCAATTTTCCCGTCACCCTAGGCAATTTTCCTGTGACCCAGATGATCAAAGTTGTTCACAACCTATTCACAACCTATTGGTCTAGTTGAACGGTAGTTAAAAACTGACTATTAACGAACAAACTTGACACTATGGGTGTAATATAGTTTCATATACTGATATTAAACTAAGATTTTGTTATCTTAGTTGACAGTCAGTCCAGTAGAAATGCTGGATACCACTTAAGTCCTTAGTATTAGATTCAAGTTAATGGCTAGAAAGAAAAACATGTCTGCTCCGATCGTTCCTCTGCAGGGACAAGAATTGGTTGATAAAGTCAAAAGCCTAGGTAACCTGAGCAAAGAAGAAAAAGCTAGAGCCTGTGGCTACTACACCGTGACAAAAAACGGAGTAGAGCGAGTCAATATGATGAAGTTCCTCAATGCCCTTATTGATGCAGAGGGGATTGAATTAGACAGCAAAGTCAATGGCAATGGTCGTGGCGGACGCAGTGCCAGCTATCGGATTAGTGTGCAGTCTAACGGCAATCTTCTGATTGGCTCGGCTTACACGAAACAAATGGGTTTAAATCCAGGGGACCAGTTTGAAATCACCCTGGGACGCAAGCACATTCACCTTAAACAAGTTGATGAAGCAGAAGAAGAAGCACTTGAAGCATCCTGATCCGAATAGACAAGGCTTAGAAGGCCGTAATCGGTAAATGTGCTGTTGCTCAAAACGTCAGCATTCCGCCGTCAGTTATCAGCATTAGCGTTACTTGAAACCCTGTGCAAGTAGTAAAGAATTAATGATGCCCTCAAGAGAACCAATCCACGAGGCTTTAAACGGTAAGTGTGGTTTGAAAAGGAGCCCATAAGCTTACTCTCTTGATAAACCCAGGCTCCCAAAACATTAGCTGTTTGCAAAGACGGAAAGTAGCGCGTCAGCTGACTGCTGATAGCTGAAGGCAAACCCGATCACTGTCTGCTCGCGAAAGGGGTGTATCAATTTCCATCCCCATTTATGGAAACTTCCCAATAAGGCTTTTAATAACTCAATTGGGATATTGTATAAAAAACATCCAGTCAGGGGCATCATCAATTCTTCTGGCTGGCTTCAGTTTCCATTGCTCAAGGAGACCAGTATTAAGCAATAATTAAGTTGAACTAGATCAGAAATTCCAAAATCCCATGGTCAGAAGACATCAAAATCAGTAGTGAAATATAGCTTCCCCAGAATAAAATTACCATAAATTGTCTATCCCGTCGCGCAACCAACATCCCTGCTATAACCATGGTTAAAGGGACACAAGCGAAGAAAAGCCAGGAGCTGAGGTCAGGAGCTTTTGTAATTCCAAAGTGAAGCATAACAGTAATGGTAGCAAGACCTAGCAAACTCAAACCAATACTCCAAAAACGGGGATAAGATTTGCCAGAAGGCCAATGCCAAATCTCTGTAAGTTGGGCTCCACCAGCAAGGGCTAATGCTGGGTAAACTGGCAACACATACTCAGGCAATTTAGTGACAAAAAAAGAAATGGCGATCAAATAACCGCCAGCCCATACCAGTACTAATTTAGCCCAGCCCCAATGGCGATTCTGCCAAGCCTGCTGTAACCAGTAGTAAAAGAATAGTAACCAAGGTGCGGAAAATTTTAACATTTCCCCCAGGTAATACCAAGGAAGAGGATTTTGTCCATCCTCTGCTTTCCAGATCGGGCGTAGGGACTGGTAGAGAATGGCTTTAGTTGTAGTAACGGCTCTTTGATCCTGTACCAGCAATGGAACAGTGTACCAAGCAATAGCAGGACTATAGCCTAAAAGCAATCCCAACCACCAATAAGTAGAGGTCAGCAGTCTGGGAGTATCCCATGCTAGAAACAACAAAGTGATCGCTGTGATCAACAATGCCACCAGGATCCCCTTAGTAAGGAAAATCAAGGCTAATCCGATCCCCGCTGCCAGTGACCAGCGTGAGTCCCGACGCGATCGCAACACACACCACATCATCAACACCACAAAGCACAGATTAGCTCCATCCAGGATGGCCATACGCCCATAATGGGCTATTGGTAAGAAAGTTAGGTAAATCAAGCTAGAGAAAATAGCCTTCTGACGGCAGGGGAAGATTTCTCTAGCAAGACCATAGACTAGCAGTACCGACAGAACACTGAGGATGGCACCAGGTAAGCGCGTAGTCCACACATTGATACCACCAAACTGATAAGCCACCGCAATTAGCCAGGCTAGTAGGGGGGGGTGTTCAATTAGGGTTTCACCTTCGAGAGTTGGGTAAAGCCACTGCCCAAATTCCCCTGAGGCTGAAAGGAGTTGACTAGCAAGATGACTGATGCTTTGCTCTACCCCTTTCAAGGAGCCACTGCCCAAATTGATGCTAAACAACAATAGTGCTGCCAGGAGTAACCCTAACAGCGACAATCTCTCAATCCAGCGTTGAGTTCTACGTATGCGGTTTCCCGAGCCACCCCAAGTAAATGTTTTATGATCCATAAATTTACGTTTACCTTTACCTTTACCAATAATTCATAATTAAAGCTAGAAGTTTAACAAAAAACCATTAACGAAGCTAATTTTACCCTTCCCCACCAGACCACGAGCCATAATCAAATTTTTCGCTTCTACTTGGGGGATTATCCCACTGCTCTTCGCCATCCTATCTAATCTACTAACCCCGTTGTCTGGTGTTATTGACCACCGCAGTACAATTTTTACCTTTAACCTTTCAATTATGTCCTAAAACTAATCGTCTCTAACTAATCGTCTCTAACTAGTTAACAGGCAATTTTATTAAGCTGTTTACCCTTAGTGATGGCATGTCCGTTGTGGAACTGAGGTTGCTCAACTATCCAGCATGAATTAAAATTTAATTTTTTTTTAAATTACCAATCAACGTAGAAAAACCTTTGACCTATGAGTAGTGTGAGCTATGGCTCAAATCAATGATTAGATTGGTAAGCAATGGCAAGGTCTGACAATTATACACAAGATAAACACAATATCAACAAAACTAATTAGACAAGTAGGAGGATGACCTGGTAACAGACACTCTCAAAGCTCCCCATGACTATTTACACTCGCGTGGGTCTTATCTCCGGGAGGAAGTGTTGGTCAGCAATCGTTTAAGTAAGACACAACAGGAAACAGCTTTGCTTATAGTCTTGAGTAATTCAAACTTGAATTTTTTTCAAGACCTGTTGCCAAAGTTAAAAAATATTCTCCAGAATCCTTACCTGTTCACTGTTCCGAAGTTCCAAAGTTGCCTACTTCTGTAATAAGTCCTATGAAAGTGATACACTACCAGGACACAAAGGGCATGCTTAAGATAGGCTATAGACGGTTTTATTACTGTGACCTATAGCTCAGTCATTGACCATCGACTGCTACGAGCAATGTTCTAGAACTTACCTCAAGTTCAGATTCACTGCTAACCGATCACTTGTTGACCAAGCCAGCCCATGGAGTTGAACACAGAATAATGAGGAATTTCTACCTAAGTTGATCACTTGCGACACTTACGCATATGGAAAGCTCATTTGAACTAACCCTACAGATGGTTATCGCCATCTTCGCTGGGATCAGTGCCCAGGTAATGGGTGAGTATTTAAAAATTCCCAGCATTGTCTTTTTGCTGATGTTTGGCACTCTACTCGGACCCGATGGCTTCGGTCTTTTGCACCCACAGAAGCTAGGGGTTGGTCTAGAGGTAATTGTTGCCCTCTCAGTGGCAGTTATTCTGTTTGAAGGAGGGCTCAACCTAGATCTGCGGGATCTGGGCAAAGTGTCTGGTAGTCTGAGAAATCTAGTTACCATCGGAACACTTATTACCCTGTTAGGAGGTGGCATGGCGGCTCACTGGCTAGGGGAGTTTCCTTGGCCGATTGCTTTTCTCTATGCCTCTCTAGTGGTGGTCACCGGACCAACGGTGATTAGCCCTCTGCTAAAACAGGTGAAAGTGGATCGACGTGTAGAAACCCTCCTAGAAGGGGAAGGGGTTCTCATTGATCCAGTCGGGGCAATTCTGGCAGTGGTTGTCCTGGACACAATTTTAAATAGTGATGGTGGTGCAAATGCAGCATTTGCGGGTCTAGGTCTTCGTTTGAGCATCGGTGCTGTGATTGGGGGCTTAGGGGGCTGGTTAATGGGGTTTCTTCTCAAGCAAGCACGCTTCATCTCAGAAGAACTCAAAAACTTGGTGGTACTGGCTGGCATGTGGGGTTTGTTTGGCTTAGCTCAGATGGTTCGCTCTGAATCCGGTCTGATGGCAACGGTAGTGGCTGGAGTAGTTATGGGAGCCTCTGACCTGCCTGAAGAGCGCTTGTTGCGACGCTTCAAGGGACAATTAACTGTCCTTGGGGTTTCCATGTTATTCGTACTGCTCTCCGCTGACCTCTCAATCGCCAGTGTGTTTGCCCTAGGCTGGGGCAGTATCTTTACTGTCTTGGTGTTGATGTTGGTGGTGCGCCCCATCAGTGTGGTGGTTTGTACTTGGAATAGTGATCTCAATTGGCGGCAAAAATTATTTGTGTCGTGGATTGGTCCTAAGGGAATTGTCAGTGCTTCTGTGGCTTCCTTGTTTGCCATTCTCCTAACGGAACGGGGGGTTAATGGTGGTGACTCGATTAAAGCCTTGGTATTCCTCACAATTATGTTGACGGTAGTTTTACAGGGTTTGACCGCTCGCTGGGTCGCCAAATTGCTAAAACTTAACCCAGAGGACGAGGCAACTGGTGCTGTAATCATCGGTTGTAATCCCATGAGCCGTCTGATTGCTCGTTTGTTTCAAGAGCGAGGAGAGTCTGTTGTGCTGATTGATACAGACCCAGAAGCCTGCCAAAAAGCAAGGGACGAAAATCTGCGAGTTTTCCAAAGCAGTGGTTTGGATGTGGATGTTCTAGAAGAAGCTGGCATCGAATCGGTGGGAACGTTCCTAGCAATGACCAAGAATGGTGAGATTAACTTGGTATTGGCTCAACGAGCAGCGGAGGAGTTTAATCCACCGCGAGTCTTAGCTGTGTTTCCTCGTGACCCCCAAGTCAATAGCAACAATAATAAAACCAAGGTTAATCAGGCCTTCATAGCACAACTACCTATCAAAACTTGGATCCAGCACATTAATGATGGGCAAATAAAGTTGGGCAAAACCACTCTCAAGGAAGCTGGATTTGGTTTTCAGCGAGCTCATCTAAATGCCTTAATTCGCGCTGGAGAACTGGTACCTTTGCTAGTGGAAAGGGAAAAGAGTTTTCAAGTGGCGAGTGGGAATGAAGATTGGCAACCGGGGGATAATATTATTTACTTGCTCCATGACCCTAGACCAAAACTTCTGAAGCGTTTATCCGGTGGGACTTCTTCGTCTCGTCTGGCCCTCGAAAAGCTACCCAAAGTGGAGGAATTGCCAATTGCTACAGCGGTATCGAATACAACAGTAGATGAAAGTAGTGTGAACTAGATGTATAGCAAAGGGAACAGGGAACAGCGGATCTGGGAGTAGGCAATATGGCATAACAAATTATCACAATTCCTACAGGGATACCTGTTGCACCTAGAATACAAATAATGCTATTAGATGATAATGGTATTATTTGGTTGATAATCCAACAAAATTCACAAAATCTATCGGGTTAAATCTTTTGCAAGTTATAAATTAACTTGCTTTTTTTTTTGCCATCAAAGAGATTAATTTTAGGCAAAACCCTATCAATGATGCATCCTACTATCCTCGACACCCGAGGCCCCAACTACCAGGAACTTCTAAGTATCTATGGTTCTCCCCTTTATGTGTATGATGGCCTAGGCTTGAGAAAAACCATTGAGCAGATTACCCAGGCTATTCCCTATCCCCACACTAGGTTTCGCTTTGCGAGTGTCACTAATGGCAATATCTCCTTGCTCAGGATTTTTCGCGATGCCGATTGGGGACTCCATGCTAATACACCTGGTGATATTTATCTGGGTATGCTGGCTGGGTTCGTACCCCAACAGATTGTTTACAGTGGCAGCAATCTCAACCGTGCCGAAATGGTGCAGGTCCTAAATTGGGGAGTATCTACCCTTAATCTCGATAGTTTGGCACAATTACAGCTCTGTTGCGAGGTCTATCAATCATTACCAACAACTGCTAAACCTGCCCAACTCAAGCTAGGATTGCGGTTGAACGAACCAACCCTGACTGGAGATAGCCGGATTGGAGTTCGTCCCGAAGAGTTTCCAGATGCGATCGCTATTACCGAATCTGCTCAACTTAAACTGAGTGGATTACATTTTTATCGGGGTACCGGTACCAACGCCACCCTCGCCTTTACCCAAGTTATTGATGCCCTAATCACTATTGCGCAACAATTACCAGATTGGCACTACCTGGATTTTGGAGGTGGTTTTGGCTATCCCTATCGCCATCAAAGTATTACTTTTGATTGGAAGGAGTTTGGTCAGGTATTAACGGAAAAGTTACAGCAACTCGGAAGAAGGATTGAGCTAGTGATTGAACCAGGACGAGCTGCGATCGCAGGATGTGCAATATTACTAGCAACCGTTGTTTCGGTGAAATGGCAGGGGGATAAACAAATTGTTGGAGTTGACACCACCGTAGCCAATCTTTCCGTACCTTCTGTTCATGGAGGGTATCGAGAAATTGTCACCTTAACTACTCTACATTCAGACCCCCTTTACCAGACCGATGTTTGTGGAAATACTACCTATTCTCGGGACTATTTGGGACGGAATTGTAACCTGCCCAAACTAGCCATAGGAGATACTTTAGCAATCTTAGACGTGGGAGCCTACGGTTATGCAATGTCATCCCATTTTTTACATCGTCCCCGCCCAGCAGAAGTTTTGTGGGACCAAAACCACCATCGTTTAATTCGCCACCGTGAAGATTATCAGGTGTTGTTGGCAAATCAAGTATTTGAATAAAACCCCTTTGTTTAATTGTATGCTGTATAGCGTTTATTATAGCAATTCTATATCCCATAAGGTACACATTGATCCCCCTAAATCCCCCTTAATAAGGGGGACTTTGAGGTTAAGAAGCCTACCTGATAGCTATAAGAAACGCTATAGCTATTAGGTACACAATATTTTTTGCCTGTTGCCTATTGCCTATTCCCTGTTCCCTGTTCCCTGTTCCCTGTTCCCTGTTCCCTGTTCCCTGTTCCCTGTTCCCTTTGGTATACTTTGATAATCTAATCTCAATCACCTTTAATTTACGAAAATCATGAAATGCATTCAATGTAATACAGATAACAATTTCAAGGAGCGTATAGCTAACCAGGGACGTTGTAAACGCTGTAATCATCCCTTCGCCTTTGAACCAAAGACCATGGGTAAATTTAAGGTTACAGATTCATTTTTTAACCAGGTTATTAAGGACATTTCAGCTAACAACACCCTATTTTTTACTTATAAACAATTTTTATACTTTTTAGAGCAACGATTTAAGCGAAAAAGATTTGTTAATAGTAATCTATTTAGTGGTTTAGTTTACTTGTTTTTAACTATCCTAGGACTAGTTTGGTTACATTATTCAGGCTTATTAATCCAGAGCGAATCTTTGCCTTTGATATTAGGATTAGCCATCTGGAATTTTATTTGGATATACATATTATTTAAAATCAGTAATTCCCCCCAATTGAGTCTTCAAGTTCGTCGCAAGGGTGCAACTGAATTACAAATTGTTGGTGTTTTTATCTTGATTGTCGGATTATTTATCAGTTTTTCTAGCAGTTCCCGGCTAGGGTACTTGGTTACAGCTACAGTTGGCTTAAGCGCTTTGTGGTTAGGTTTAGTTCAGAAACGTCGCATTGCCAAAATTTCGGAAACCTTCTTGATCAGTGCTACACAAATGGAAGAATGGTTGAATCTATGGAGAAGAGCCAATGGTGAGGTTAATTTGATGCTGGATGCACCAACAACTGGTGTACAATCTTATCAGTCAAGTAGTAACCAAACTCCCGATTTGACAGCCTATAGCTTCGATCGTCTAGTGGTTTGCGACAAGGATGAAATTGCCCGAATGTTGATTGCCAATAACGTCCACTTTGAAAATAACTGTGCAGTCCTAGGTATTTCCGGCTATCCCCAACCCATCTTCAATATTACCATGGAAATGCTACGTCGTAATCCTGATTTGCAGGTTTTTGCCTTACATGATTGTAGTCCTGAGGGGATAAAAATTGTGCATGAACTGCGTAACAATCAAGGTTGGTTTGCAGGAAGTAATGTGGTGATTGTGGATGTGGGACTGTTACCCCGTCAAATTATGGCATCAGCAAAAACCATAAAAACTATGTTTGTTCAAAAGTCGGATAGCTCAGCACAAACCGCTAAAAATTTAACACCTCAAATTCGGCAAAATTTATCCCGTCAAGAATTGGAGTGGTTGGATGCAGGCTATTTTGTGGAGTTGGAATCCTTTCCCCCCCAAAAGCTAATTCGGATTCTCCAGCAGAGTATGGCAAAGAGTCAAGCAGTAGCTTTTGGTAATGAAGGAGCAGATGAAACAAGTAACAGTTTGTCATTTGAAATTTCATTTTATGTAGATAGCTTTGGTTAATTGATCATTTTCCATTAACCTGCAACCAAATTTCTAGACTAACTAGCAACCATAACTTGATACCATACCGTCGCCAGGTATCATTCTCATAGTTGAGCCATTCTCGAATTAAGGCTTGATTGAGATAGGGAGCGATGGCAGCTTTGCGATTCAATAATAATGCTTTTGCTTTTCGTTGCCAGTATTGCTTAAATCCTAATTTAACTGGAACCATCATGCCACTTTTGGGACGAAAGACAATTCGCTCTGGCAACAAGTCGGCTACAGCTTGTTTTAACACCGCTTTCTCTTGGGCTCCCATCAGTTTGTATTCCGGTGGAATCTGCATACTCAGCTCTACAATCCGCTGATCGAATAGGGGAGATCTCCCTTGTATAGTTGCTGCTTGGGTGAGATTACTAACTTTAGTTAAGATATGGTCAGCTCCTTTAAATTTTATATTTAAGGCCATCAAGCGATTCAAGTAACTGTTCTTTGAGTGCAAGTCTTCAGAAAACAGGTAGGGTTGATCACGCACTGCTTCCCAAATCTCTGGCTTTAGTAATTGAGGTAGATCCTTGGCACATTTCTTGAAGGAAAGCAGATAGGCTTGAAGGGGATCAAGGTGAGTAAAACTGTTATATAATTGGTTAAGCAACATCGGTTGATTTTTAGGTCCACCAAAGCAAGGGTCTCCCCCTTCACCGTTTAGTATTACCCCTACGGATTCTTTTGCCAGTTGCCCAATTAATAAATTAGGTACTGTTAAACCATCGCCAATGGGATCGTCCAACCATGCCATGGTTTCTGGTAGTCGCTCCCACATCTGCTGGAAAGTAATCTCCAGGATGTGATGATTTGTCCGACAGTGGTTGGCGACTAAGCTAGAAAATTCTAATTCATTGGCACAGTTTGCTCCAAAGTGAATTGAGAAAGTATGTACTGGTTCAGAATGTAACTGGGAGGCTAGGGCAGTAATACTACTAGAATCCAAACCCCCAGAGAGAAATACTCCCACTGGTTTCCCTACTGGTAAATAGTCTTGAACTACCTCTTCGAGAGACCTGCGTAATTGCTGAGAGTATACTTCTAAGCTGGGTTTATCCCCTGCATTTTCTGCTGTGGTATATTCTGGTAATTTCCAATAGGTTTGGATTTCGTGATCCGGGAAACAGATAACTGTACCTGGTCGTAATTCTCGCACACCTTGCCATAAGGTTTTGGCTCCGGGGACAAAAGCACAACATAGATAGTCCCGTAATGCTACTAAATCCAATTCTCCGTTGTGATGGGGTCTGAGGGAGCGCAAATTAGGAGCAATCCAACGGGTTGACCCACTATCGGTATAGTATAGGCTTTTTCCTCCAATGCGATCGCGCCCTAACCATAATTTTTTTTGTGTTCGATCCCAAATTGCTAATCCAAACACCCCTAGGATTTTGGTGAATGTATCTACTCCCCAATCGTCCCAAACCCTAGCTACCAATTTCAGATCCGATAGCAGATCACTATCTTTAGTACCCTGCAATCGTAATAGCTGTTGGCGATTACTTAACCATACATCTCCCACAATTACAAAGTTTCCAGAGGGACTTATTACCTGTGGAGAAGTGCCATGGGATGGCTGGGAAGGAAAAATAGCTAATTGTTGATCCTGCCATGTAGATCCAGTTAGTTGACTCACTTTTCCCCAGGCTAAATGCCAGGTTTGGGAGACAGTTGGTTGGGAATAATTATTATTGAACACTGTGAATGGGTTTGCTCATAGCCCGGCTGTTTTATTTTATAGCAGTTTTCTATCTTACGATTAATTTTATTTAAACTTTAGTTAATTTGATGTCGGTGGGCAGTGCCTATAAAACCGATTACAAACTGATTTTATCCCTCTAAAGTACTGCCCACCCTACGATTAATTTCTATTGCAAATTCCCGATTCCCGATTCCCGATTCCCGATTCCCGATTCCCGATTCGTTCATTCTTCATTCTTAATTCTTCATTCTTCATTTTGCTGATTTCTTAATAAAAAAAAATTTCTAAACCCCTTGACAATATATGTATTTATGGATAAATTAATAGTGTCCACAAAATCAATCCATAATTTCAGATGAGTAACAATTTTCCTCCTTCCGACAACCAAAGTCCTAAACCCAAGAAAGCCAAGCTCCTTTTGATCGGTTCTCCTGAAAAGGTTCGCAAAACAATTAATGCCATTTATTCCCTTAAGTATGCGGAGCCAGAGGAGTGGAGCACTCCGGAGCCCACCGGAAAGCCTGGTGAGGTTATGACCTTTTTGATTCGATATTTTTACGTAGATTAAGATAGGATTTTGCCAGGGGGCAACCCTGGCAAATCAGGACTGGTGAAGGATGTTTTGTGGAGGAAGATAAAGCAGCATGAAGCAGAATGAGTTGGAATGTTATTGCTTTCCAGCAGTTGCTGACTAACTCGGGAATCATGTCATAGTTGATCTGAAATTATCGATAGTTGAGTGCAGCTCAGCTGTATTTGTGGAAGGTTAAAGTAAAGAAATTGGTCAAGGATTGGGGTTAACCCAAACTTGACCTATTTTTTTTTAGGGAATAGGGAGATAGGGGAGATTTTTATTAAGTGCGTTCGCGTAGCGTAGCCCTTCGGGCTAATCGCCTTTGGCGCGGCTGAAGCCTTTGGCCACGCTACGCGAACGCCGATCGCGTAGCGTGACCTACGGTCAATGGCGAAGCGCTAGCTTTTTGGGCTAATCGCCTATCTTGTATGGTGCGTTAACAAAGTGTAGGGCACCTGTTTAACTATCAGTAATGGGTTCCCGTAGCGGCTCAATGGGCGCGCATCCTTTTCTTAACCAACACAGTGAAACGGCTACACGTTAGCTTACAAAAGGGTTTTGAGTTTTGAAGTGGAGTTAATGACGTGAGTCGAGAGAAAAAAAATTGGTGGTAACTCAAAAGATTCCAAAATTGGGTTTTGAGATCGTCTTTAAGATATAAAAGCCCCAAAAGCTTTGATTAGGAAGAATAAATTAAAATATCGAAAAGGCGGCTATAAGATTTTGTAGTCAAATTTTATCGATTAATTTTGAACACAAATTATTGCTAAAAATTAGTGAAAATAAATCATGAGCAATTCTAACTTCTTAATTCTGACATGCGACGGTGGTGGTATTCGTGGTTTAATCACTGCCATGATTATACAAAAACTGGATCAAGAGCTACATTTTCTTGATAAGATTGACCTGTTTTCAGGAACGTCAACAGGTGGACTAATTGCTTTAGGATTAGCTAGCGGTGTTCCCATATCCAAGCTAGTTGATATTTATGGTACTAGTAATTGTTCTCAGATCTTTAAACGCTATAATCCTAATGAATCCGTTGTAAATCGTTTGGTAAAAATTGTTATTGATAAATTACCTAATACTTCTAATATAAAAAAGGTTGTAGACAATATAAAGAAGCTTTTGTATGTCAAATATGACAACACTGGTTTAAAAAGTGTTTTGGAAAGCAATCTAACACAACCATCACAATCCTTAGGGGAGCTAAACTCTAAAGTTAGAGTAACAACATTTCAGCTAAACAATACTGATAAAAATACTTCCCCTTCCTGGAGACCAATTACACTTGACAATCTACCAAACAATCCAATTAAGAGCCAAGAAACAACAATCTTAGATGCGGCTCTTTGTACCAGTGCTGCTCCAGTTTATTTTCCTCCTTATAAGCATCCAACTTATGGACTCTGTGTAGATGGTGGCGTATTCGCTAACAACCCTAGCACATTAGCTTTGGCAAGAGTACTCAATTCAGGTCTTCTTGGAGAACGGAAACTCCAAGACATTAGAATGCTATCTATTGGTACGGGAAAAACTCAGCACGATCTTCCCCCTAGTTATCAGCCAGAAGGAACTTTAAGATATGGTGTAACAACCTGGCTTTGGCCATTATCAGCAGATAAAGTACCTAGATTTCCATTGCTTTCAGTCCTCATGGATAGTTCATCAATAATAGATAATTTTCAAGCAAAAATGTTATTAGGAGATTCACAATATCAGCGGATAAATGTCGAACTTACAGAAACTATTCATNTTTTCATTATACCACGGCAGGTGAGCAATCCCTCACCTGCCGTGTCGCGTTTCCACCTCGGATTAAAATCACGGGGCTACCACGCTCCCGCGTTCTTCCGTGTGGGAGAACGTTACCTTGATTCCTACCTACAAAGAGAATTAATGACTAATGATTCTTAACAACCCAAAATCCCAAGTGGACAAAAGCTGGAGTAGTTGGGTCATAGTTCTATTACTGCTGGTGTGGATAGCGATCGCAGCAGGTTTACGGTTTACCTATCTGGCCGGAAAACCCCCCTGGTCAGATGAATTTGCCACCCTAGTGTTTAGCCTGGGCAATAGTTTTCGGAGGGTACCGCTGGATCAGGTGATTACTTTAGATACCCTCTTAGCTCCCCTGAAACCAAACTCTAGTGCTAGCATCAATTCCGTTATTAATAACCTAATCACGGAGAGTAATCACCCACCACTGTACTTCGTCCTCACCCATCTGTGGCTGAAGCTGTTTCCAGGCCATGGGCAATTGGTATCCCTGTGGGTAGCGCGATCCTTAAGTGTCCTACTGGGAGTAATTTCAATTCCAGCCATGTTTGGCTTAGGTTGGTTAGGGTTTCGCTCTTCCCTAGTGGGTCACTTCGCAGCAGCACTAATGGCTGTTTCTCCCTATGGCATCTATCTGGCCCAAGAAGCTCGACACTACACTCTAGGGATTTTATTAGTTATCGCTTCAGTCAGTTGTTTGGTGTACGCTACGCGATTGACCTACAGTCACGCTACGCGATCGCTTCAACAGCAGACTCCCTTGCCGATTTACATAGCATTAATCTGGGTTATTGTCAATAGTTTGGGCATAGCTGTCCATTACTTTTTTGTCCTGGTGATCGCAGCTGTGGGACTGGTAATGCTTGGGTTGCGGATTGGGTCAGGGGGTTCAGTGTTTTCTTGGAAGTACTGGTGGCGAATTTACGCAGTGGCCCTCGGAACATTAATGGGAGTCTTAGTTTGGCTGCCAATTTTGCCACGCCCCTCCAGTAATCGTTTAACAGAGTGGGTTCACCAAGACACAACCCTGAGCAATTTGCTCGAACCTGTAGCTAGACTCTTGTCTTGGCTGATCACCATGGTAGTGATGCTGCCAGTAGAAGGGCAATCCCTACCGATTATGGTCGCCTCTGGACTAGTAACAGTAATATTAGTGGTCTTGATAGTGCAACTGTTGCGTCGAGGACTCAGAATTCAGAGGTTACACTCCCAGACTAAGGTCATGACTCAGATTTTGGGCGGGTTCGTGGTGGGAGCGATCGCATTATTCTTGTTAATCACTTACGGTCTTGGCATTGATTTGACCTTAGCCGCTCGTTACCAGTTTGTCTACTTCCCCATCGTAATTATGTTACTAGCAGCAAGCTTTGCCAGTTGCTGGAGAGCTGCCCAAGGGAAAGATCAGCAATGGGTAGCACTAATCCTGTTGATGGGATTGGTAGGTGGAGTGATAGTAGCATCCCATGTCAGTTACCAAAAAGCCGATCGACCCGATCTTGCGATCGCTAAAATGTTAGAGATTAGTCATTCCCAGTCTCAATCCCTGCCAGTCCTGATTGCCACAGTTCACAAAAGCCATGAACAAACAGGAGAAATGATGGGGTTAGCGTGGGAATTGAACCGTCGCCAAGTCGTTGATGCTGCCATTAATTCACCCCAGTTTCTCTTAGCACATAAAGACACCGAGCCAAGGGTAGCTACAGAAACCCTACAAAAAACTGTGGCTCAACTCCCTAAACCTTTAGAATTGTGGGTAGTCAATTTTTCTGCCTCTGTTGAGTTAGAAGCCCAAGGTTGTATTAAGGATAAACAATCTATATCTAAAGTCCCTGGTTATCGATTTCGACGGTATTACTGTCAGAACCACGGGGCTGAGGGCATTGAATAGGCGAGAGTGTGGGCACAGGGGGGAGTGTTGGAAGTGTGGGGGGAGAAGGAATAAATAGTTTTCGATAATTTGGTATAGTTAAAGATATTTTTGCTGATTTTTATCGTAATTACTGCACATAAATCAGCCATTTTGCTAAACGTTTATTAATCGATTCAAGACTTAATGCTTAATGCTTAATACTTAATGCTTAATACTTAATGCTTAATACTTAATGCTTAATACTTAATGCTTAATGCTTAATACTTAATGCTTAATACTTAATACTTAATACTTAATAATCTCTGTTCCCTGTTCCCTGTTCCCTGTTCCCTGTTCCCTGTTCCCTGTTCCCTGTTCCCTGTTCCCTGTTCCCTGTTCCCTGTTCCCTATAAAACTTGGCAATTGCTGTAATTGTATGGTATATTTCCGAATAAATTAATAGCGCTAGAGTAAGTTGTCCGATCATGATAGATACCACCCAAGCCGCCTATCTTCTAGGTATTTGTCCTCAACGAGTTCGCCAACTCCTGAAAGAGGGCAGAATTCAAGGAGCCGAAAAAGTTGGTCGCTTTTGGCGGATTCCCCTGTATAACGGTATGCCCAAGATAGTTCCCGGTAGCCGAGGACCACAAGGCTCCTGGAGAAAACAGCCCAGCAAATCCCTGACTCACATCTACCTCAACTCCGAAGTACTTCACAAGAATGAAACAAACCATACAACAGACCCAGTGATTACAGTTAAACGGGGTAATCGCGATATCAACTGTCATTATGTAGAAATCAGCGGGCCATCCCGGTTAGTCTATCGACCCGAGTCTCCCAAGAATGGTGGTGCCACCCTTTGGATAGAGGTTGAGCCTAATGTGGAGGTTGTAACTAAGGTTTTTGGTCAGTATTAACATCTTCAGAATTAAGCTCAACCACTTCTAGGCTGTATCCTCTTTGCTTAGCAATCCGCTTAGCTTTGGCTTGGGCTTGACTAGAGGAATCAAATTTTAGTGCTCCCCCTGCATGAGGACACCAATTTAACCGTTCCATACCACCTAATAACTCTAATGAAGCTAGGTAATTAGAGCTGTTGGATTCAAATAATACGTACCTAGGTCGGGATGAAGTGCTGTTAGTAACGTCGTGAGATTCTTGGCGACGTTGTTGTTTTAGTTTTGACGCACGACCCATAGCATACCTCTATAAAACTAGTGTTGAATGTTTAAAAAATTATCATTCCGGGGGCAAGTGATTAGTCACGAAAGCACAATCCTAGGTTGACCAAAGATAGTGTAAATCCAGGACAAACCCAGGCAAAACCTCCTCCCCTGATAAAGTCTTCGGAGAATCCAACACCTCCACCACTTGTCCTGGTCGATAAATTTCCACTTGCCGTGATTGAGGATTAATTAACCAGCCCAGACGTACCCCATTTTTTAGATATTCCTCCATCTTGGATTGAGTCACCGTTAACCGATCAGTTGGAGACATTAATTCTAGCACAAAATCCGGGCAAATCGGTGGAAACTTCTGGCGTTGCTCTGGTTTAAGTGAATCCCAGCGTTGTTGTTTAATCCACGCTACATCCGGAGAACGGTCAGCACCATTAGGGAGTTTAAAGCACGTCGATGAATCAAAAACTTTACCTAGCTTAGTCCGTCGATTCCAGATCACAAAATCAGCATTTATTTCTGAATTACGGTTACCAGTTTCTCCGCCAGTAGGTGACATAATAATCACTTCTCCCTTGGCATTGCGCTCAAATTTAATCTCCGGGTTATTTCGACATAACTGATAAAATTGGTCATCAGTCAGTTCAATAATAGATTTGAAACTTACTGTAAAAGTTGACATAAAATTTATAAATGCTATCGAAAATTGTCTAACAGATTTAACAGTAACTATTGCTTAATTATTGCTCAATTAAAAAATAGTGATGCTCTTAAATAATCGCTACACGAACGCCAAACAAATTTTAGGCTTACCAAAGATAGTTTAAATTTAGGACAAACCCAGGCAAAACTTCCTCCCCTGATAAAGTCTTCGGAGAGTTTAACACCTCCACCACTTGTCCTGGTCGATAAATTTCCACTTGCCGTGCTTGAGGATTGATTAACCAGCCCAGACGTACCCCATTTTTTAGATATTCCTCCATCTTGGCTTGAGTCACCGTTAACCTATCAGTTGGGGACATTAGTTCTAGTACAAAATCCGGGCAAATCGGTGGAAACTTCTGGCGTTGCTCTGGTTTAAGCGAATCCCAACGTTCTTGTTTAATCCATGCTACATCCGGAGAACGGTCAGCACCATTAGGGAGTTTAAAGCATGTCGAAGAGTCAAAACAAACCCCTAATTTAGCTTGTCGATTCCAAATACCTAAATCAATGATAATTTCAGCATTACGGTTACCCGTTTCTCCCCCAGTAGGTGACATAATAATCACTTCTCCCTTGGCATTGCGCTCAAATTTAATCTCTGGGTTATTTCGACATAACTGATAAAATTGGTCATCGGTCAGTTGGATAATGGAATTAAAATTTACTGTAAAAGCAGTCATGGTGATTGAAAATGTATAATGGTATAAACTATTTTACTTATTATCAATTTCCACAGGGATGATACACTCAGCACTATTATTTCTGACATTATTCACAGTAGTGCTAACGGGAGAAACACTCATCTTTTGGGCATCATAGGGAATCAGTAGTGGCTGCAATAGCTCCCGTTGACTTACCTGATGATGCAGCCATAAATCATAATCCCTAGGTTCTAATATGACTGGCATCCGATCATGGATCGGACTAATAATGTCATTAGCTACTGTGGTTATAATTGTACAAGAAGCAATTATCTCACCCGCTGGATTTTTCCAACGTTCCCAAAGTCCTGCAAAGGCAAACGGACGCTTATCTTTCATCTGAAAATACAACGGTTGCTTCTTGCCATCCTTTCGTCGCCACTCAAAAAAACCATCCGCTACAACCAAGCAACGCCGACGACGGAATGCACTACGAAATGCTGGCTTTTCTGCTACCGTTTCTGCTCTAGCATTAATCAGCTTTGCACCAATTTTAATATCCTTTGCCCAACTAGGAATCAAACCCCAACGTAACAATTGCCATTGTCGCTCACTATCGGTTGAGGGGTTTAAGACTGTTGCTACCAGCTGAGTAGGGGCAATATTGTACTTAGCCTCCTGGGTTGGTACATCATCTAAATCAAAAGCTCGCGCTAGGCTTACCCCTAGAGTTGTTAGGGTGAATCTACCACACATACTGGACGAAATTTAGTATTTATGTACTATCTTATAAGCAAGTTATCCGTCCTGAGTACTAAAAACCAGCAAGCCTGTATTGAGCGTTTCGGCAAAGCCGACGCTACGCGTTCGCGTAGCGTGGCCTACGGCCAATCGCAATTAAATCAGCAATTACCCGATTCCCGATTCCCGATTCCCGATTCCCAATTCCCGATTCCCGATTCCCAATTCCCTGCACGAAGCCCTATAGTACGGGCAACCAGTCCGGTCACCCGTAGAACCGTCAACTGTCAACGAACCATCAATGTATTAAAGATCTGTTTCGCTAAACTCACGATTCATGTGGTCAAAGGGCTGATCAACAAATCCGATATTCCCGATACCAGCTTCTGTTGCCATTGCTTTGACCATATCTTTCATAATCTCAATCCCACGAACCGTTGGACCGATTGGCACACCTAGGGAATTATAAGTTTCCCGCAACCCTTGTAGAACCCGCTCATCCAAGACATTGGTATCACCAGCAACTAAGGCATAACTAGCATAGCGCAGGTAATAATCCAGATCTCGTAAACAAGCAGCATAACGACGAGTTGTATAAGAATTGCCACCTGGACGCAACAGTTCAGGAACTTCCTCATACAGTTGTGCTGATGCTTGCTTGACAATAGAAGCAGCATTGCCATTGATTAAAGTAGCTACAGCCACCCGAGCGGTGCCAGTTTCAAAGTAAGACTTAAGTGAATCGATGGCATCCCGATCTAGGTAGCGACCTGAGCTATCATAATTCCTAATCAAGTTTGTGACTAAATCCCTCATTAAATTATTCTCCCAACAACAATCTTGATAATTTTGATTTACTATTGGTGTCTTCCCATGATTTAGGGCGAGAACTCAACAGGTACAGAGCGCTACACTATGCACTCCACAGGAGTTAAACAGCAAGTTCAATGTTTACTTAACTTCAGACGCTATAATTGGCTGGAGCTAAGCGTATACATATCTTTCATCACTAGATTGTACCCTGTTGCTTGTTGCTTTCATGCTTAATGCTTCTTTAGAATTCGGCGTTGCCCACCATCGATAGGAGCGATTAATTGCGCAAGACACTCCCAGAGGGGGGAAACAGGGAAACTAGAACCGACCGACCCAATGCTCCCACTAACCCCATTGCTTATATAGAGGCGATATAGAGGGATTTAGACAAAACCTTCCGTTAACCAGAGCCTAGTCTCGCCATAGTCTCCCTTGCTGAGCAGACAAAGACCTTCTCTTGAGCCTTTGTTGTAGCCTTTTTGCCAACCTGACTGAGTCTAGAACTCGAAAATTTAATTTTTTATTCATATGAGATCCGATCATCTTAGGACATTCTGTATTGTTAGATACATAATGTCCTACTTTCTATCCCTAGGATGAGTCAGGAATCAGGGAACTACAACTTTTCACTGTTCAAGGGAAAAGCAAATCAAGATGCTTTTAAGGAAATTGTGCTGCTTGCAGCACTCACAAAAAAAGTATCTCCCCACGAATAACTGACTCGGATGCTTACCCAGTCAGTCCTCGGTTTGGGAAAGCTTCAGTGTCGCCAATTTTGGTAGAGTCACTGACTCAAGTAATTTTATAAGGTTGTTTCTTTGTAAACACACGTAAAGCTGATCAAAGGAGTCATTCATGCCTGAAACCCCACAAGACGTCTTGAAAATGATTCAAGACCAAAACATAAAAATCATCGACCTTAAATTCATTGATATGCCAGGGATCTGGCAGCACTGCTCGTTTTACCAAGACCAAATAGAAGAGAGTTCCTTTGACGAAGGAGTTCCCTTCGATGGTTCAAGCATTCGGGGTTGGAAAGCAATCAACGAATCTGACATGGCAATGGTTCCTGATCCCACAACGGCTTGGATCGACCCATTCATGAAAGAACCAACCCTGAGCATGATTTGCAGCATTAAGGAACCGCGCACTGGGGAGTGGTACAGCCGCGATCCTCGCAGCATTGCTCAGAAAGCCCTTGACTATCTGAGCAGCACTGGCATTGGGGATACCGCCTTCTTTGGTCCAGAGGCTGAATTCTTTGTGTTTGATGATGTTCGCTTTGACCAAACCGAGAGCCAGTGCTACTACTATGTAGACAGCGTTGAAGGTCGTTGGAATTCTGGTCGAGAAGAAGCAGGTGGTAACCTCGGATATAAGCCTCGCTATAAAGAAGGTTATTTCCCTGTTGCTCCCACAGACACCCTGCAAGACATGCGTACCGAAATGCTGCTCACCATGGGAGAGTGCGGTGTACCCATTGAAAAGCACCACCACGAAGTCGCTACAGGTGGACAGAACGAGTTGGGTATCCGCTTTAACACCCTAATTAAGTCTGCTGACGATCTGATGATTTATAAGTATGTCATCAAAAATGTTGCCAAGAAGTATGGCAGAACTGTCACCTTCATGCCCAAACCAATCTTTAACGACAATGGTTCCGGGATGCATACCCACCAATCGATCTGGAAGGATGGGCAACCCTTATTCTGGGGTGATGGTTACGCCAACCTAAGTAAAATGGCGCTCAATTACATCGGTGGTTTACTCAAGCACGCCCCGGCTCTGTTAGCACTTACCAACCCCAGCACTAACTCCTACAAGCGACTAGTACCTGGGTTTGAAGCGCCCGTGAACTTAGCTTATTCCCAAGGTAACCGTTCAGCTTCCATCCGCATTCCTCTATCTGGCCCCAATCCCAAGGCCAAGCGGTTAGAGTTCCGTTGCCCTGATGCAACCTGTAACCCCTATCTCGCCTTCGCTGCCATGCTCTGTGCTGGTATTGATGGCATCAAGAACGAGATTGATCCCGGTGATTCTCTAGATGTGGATTTGTGTGATTCTGGTCCTACACTCCGTGCAGTGTTTGTTGCGCACAAGCAGACCTCATAGCCTTGAAATGGATATTGGTCTTAAGTATCTTGTCTAGCTCAGCATTATTCAGATACTTTCCTGCTTTAAACAATATTTGACGGCAATAATATATACCACAGTTAGTTAGCTTATTAGCTTCCGAACAAATAAATCCTATAACCGCTCTATTCTCGGGACTTGTAGTTATTATGTGCTGCTGGCAACCATACATTTTTATCGACATGTATGCTGTGTTATCTTAATTGTATACCCCAATAAGTAATGGGTCAAGTAAATGCCAGAGAAAACTATAAATAAAATGGGAAGACCAAGTCTTCATGGTGAACGAAAGAAGTCGTATAGTGTAACAGCAACAAGAGAGGCTTGGGATGGATTAAAGGAAATGGCAGCGGCTTCGGGATTGAGTCTTTCTGAATTCTTGGAGAGACTAGGCAGGACAAAAAAATTACCATAACACGATCACCGGGATAAATCCCGGCACGCTGGCCGTAGGCCACGCTACGCGAACGGAATCCACGTATGGGAATTAAGTGGCTAACTCTTGCTTGATGTTATTTTGTTTAGGGATAATAAACATCACTGTCTCGGTGTTTATTACCCTGACGGACAAGCACGCAGCGTAAACTATTTCAGCTAGTGTTTCTGTTCAGCTGAGTCAAAGCCCTTTAAACCCTGGATTGATCTAGCTAAGCGCTTAGCGCTTAGCTAGAAAAGCTTTATCTAGAGACAAAAAATCTAAAGTTAACTACCGATGGCGTTATTAGTACACGCCAGGATTATAGCGATCGTCGCCCGCATTATAAATCTCTGACCGAGGAGTCACGGTAAAATTACCTTGATCAATTTGCTTTTGTAACAGTTTCTTCTGGCGTTTGCTTAGTCCCGGAATTTTCAGAACATCTTCTACTGACTTGTAGTCCCCCTCCTTTTTAGCATAATTAACAATCTTACTAGCCAAGGTTGGGTAGAATCCGCGATATTGGCGAAACTTACGCATAGGAGTATTGTTCAGGTCAGTCTTCTTACCAAACTCCGTGCCTAACTTGCGATCAGCCGCATTGCTCTTCTTGGATGACCGAGCGATTAAAGCGGTAGATGAGGGCAACGTTAAGTTATTTAAAGAAAATGTGTCTGCTGAAGACATAGGGGAAGCGATCGCACTTTGGGGTAAGCCTAAGCACCCCAAGCTAAGCACTAGAAGGCATAACACTGCCAGATGAACCAGTTTTCTCATCATAAAACTCCTTACTTACACAACACAGCACTAAGAGAAATTAATCTCTGTGGGTTTAGTTTAATTTTTGTTTCTCATCATCTCATAATATCGAAGTCCAGACACAAGACCTCAACTTTTTCCAGAATATCAGAAGTTACCACCCTAGTTCATTGACAAATGTTGCTTTGTAAGGTATAAGCTATCAGCTTAAGCGCTACGCGCAATCCGTGCTTTTAGGTGCGACCCGTTCGCGCACCTATAGCGAATTTAATTCATAATGGGTCAAGCTTTAAATAAAATAAGCAACTCAAGTAGCATCAGCCTTGGCCATTGGCGAATGGCTGACCGCTGACCCCTGAGCGCTGACCCCTGACCGCTGACCCCTGACCCCTGACCGCTGAGCGCTGAGCGCTGACCGCTGACCGCTGACCCCTGAGCGCTGACCCCTGAGCGCTGACCCCTGACCCCTGACCGCTGAATAACGAATTCCTAAGCCAATCCTAAAATAGATCTAAAAGCTGAGGGATAAACCTGACTTTTGTGGCAGGATATCTATCCTGAGAAGAACAAATAGCAACAGGATTTAGCCATGACTCTACGATTGGGGGATACCGTACCCGACTTTACTCAGAATTCTAGCGAAGGTGAGATTAATTTGTATCAATGGGCAGGAGATAGCTGGGTAGTGCTGTTTTCTCACCCAGCGGACTTCACCCCAGTTTGCACCACCGAGTTAGGTATGGTAGCTAAACTCAAGCCCGAATTTGAGAAGCGCAATGTTAAAGTGATAGCCTTGAGCGTGGATGATGTTGACTCCCACAAAGGCTGGATTGGAGATATCAACGAAACCCAGACAACAACGGTCAACTACCCGATTTTGGCGGATCCAGATAAAAAGGTGTCTGACCTTTACGATATGATCCACCCCAACGCTGATAATACCCTAACCGTACGCTCTGTTTTCGTCATCGACTCACAGAAGAAATTGCGGTTAGTGTTAACCTACCCTGCTAGCACCGGTCGTAACTTTGACGAAATCCTGCGGGTGATTGACTCCCTACAGTTGACCGATGACTATAAAGTCGCTACTCCTGTTAACTGGAAAGACGGGGATGACTGCGTCATTGTACCATCCATCAAAGATCCAGAAGAGTTGAAGGAAAAGTTTCCCAAAGGATATGAGGTAATTAAGCCCTATCTGCGGATGACACCCCAACCTAACAAGTAATATCAAGTTCGGTTGAATACCCATAATAAAAGTGTGGGGAGATGGGGAGATGGGGAGATGGGGGAGATTTTTATTAAGCGATGCAGCGCCTTCATGCGGGGGTTTCCCCCATGAGCGACTGCATCAAGACAGGGTAAATATCCTGACATGATATAAAATAATTATCAGGTCTGAAGGATGAAGGATTAAGGATTCTTCATCCTTCATTCTTAATTCTTCATTCTTAATTCTTCATTCTTAATTCTTCATTCTTAATTCTTCATTCTTTATAATTTAAACTTGATTGAAATGGATATCACAGCAGGTTTTGTTGACACAGTTGGAAATACACCACTTATTCGCTTAAACAGCTTTAGCGAAGAGACGGGTTGTGAAATCCTAGGGAAAGCGGAGTTTCTCAATCCAGGAGGTTCTGTAAAAGACCGAGCTGCCCTCTATATTATTAAAGATGCAGAAGAAAAAGGCTTACTCAAACCTGGGGGTACAGTGGTTGAAGGAACCGCTGGGAATACGGGCATTGGTCTAGCTCATATCTGTAATGCTAAGGGATACAAGTGCCTGATTATTATCCCGGAAACTCAATCCCAAGAAAAAATGGATACCCTCAGAACCCTGGGAGCTGAAGTTCGCCCAGTGCCAGCAGTACCCTACAAAGACCCCAATAATTATGTAAAGCTTTCTGGACGCATTGCCCAAGAGATGGATAATGCCATCTGGGCGAATCAGTTTGATAATCTGGCAAACCGACAGGCTCATTATGAAACCACTGGGCCAGAGCTGTGGCAGCAAACTGACGGGAAAATTGATGCTTGGGTTTCAGCAACTGGGACAGGTGGGACCTATGCAGGGGTGGCGATGTATTTGAAAGAAAAAAATCCTAACCTTCAATGTGTGGTGGCTGACCCCATGGGTAGCGGTTTATACAGTTATGTCAAGACGGGTGTTATTAAACCGGAAGGTAGCTCTATTACAGAAGGTATCGGTAACAGCCGTATTACTGGCAATATGGAAGGGGCTCCCATTGATGATGCCATTCAAATTGATGACCACGAATGTCTCCGGGTAGTTTACCAGTTGCTGAGCCGGGATGGATTATTTATGGGAGGGTCTGTTGGGATTAATGTCGGAGCTGCTGTTGCTCTAGCTAAACAAATGGGACCTGGTCATACAATTGTGACTGTGCTTTGTGATGGCGGTGGTCGTTATCAGTCACGGCTATTCAATCGGGAATGGTTGGTATCTAAAGGACTTTCTGTGGGTGATTGCAGCTCTTGAGGAAAAAGGATCAAGGGTTCATAAGCTTTGTAAGTATTCAGCCAATGGCAACGGGAAACGGGGAACAGGGAGCAGAAAGAAATCCTTGACACTTGTTACTAATCTTTAAGAGTAACACAAATAAAAACAAATAAAAGTACCCTTTCGAGTACTGTCACAGATGCAAGCAAACTTGGTATTCTAATTGATATGGATCAATATCAAGCCTTGCTCTGTGAGCACCTTGAGCACCCTAGGCACCACGGATGTCCCTAAAAAGACACCTACACAAACCGGTGCCAAGGCTTTTCACTTTGGAAAGACACCTCAAGTCAACTGAGCTTTTGGTTATAACTGGAACCATTACTCCTTGCCTGTATAGGTTTAGGAGCTGATCGTTGTTTGCAAAAAGTGTAGCATGGGCGTCGCGGGTGAACTGACCGCTCAAACTAGATAAGTATAGATCAGTGTCACAAATCAAGACTTAATTCTCATTATTTATTAAGAATAATGATGAGGCTTTTTCAAGAAAAACTGAAGTAATAAGCCTGAACTTTGTATGTTGATTTTTCTAGAGGAAGTACACCCGATGCAAACCCAAGACCTCCTAAAATCCCCTAATCGTCAAAAATTTGATGCAGTAGTTGATTCTAGCTGGAACCAAAAAGAAAACTCTGAGGTATATACATTTATTAAACGCCAAATCCAGTACTTCAATCTTGAACAAGAACTTGATATAGGCCAGATACTTTTTGAGGGCTGTCTTCGTGGCGTTAGCAAAATTGAATCTGGACAAGATATTCAAGACCCCTCAGACTGGCTAAAATCTACCTGCTTCTACATAATCCTAGAGCATATCCGAATCACTTACGTCTACAGCAGTTTTGACTGGGAGCTGACCACAGGCAATTGGGAGGAAGCATCCCAAGGGCACGCCATGGGTAGCTACAACTAATGATGATTACAAGGGCTATAGTCAGCTATACTCATTAGGGTCACTCTGGGACAAATGTAAGTAGGGAGGCATCCTAAAAAACCCCTATGGAAAGATTTTTTATGCCAATTTGGCAACACAGCTCGTTAACCTCATTGTTTCATGGTTATACCCTTGATCAATTTATTTTCCCCGACCTACTTATCAATGTCACAAATCGAAGCTTAATCGTCACTAAGTGAATAATAGTGATGATAAGCTTTCTCAAATACAATTGAAAGTCAGGGGCATCATGTGCTTTTATCTTTCCCAAGGAAATACACTAGATGCAACCTAGAAAACCTCCAAAGTCCCCTAATCGTAAACAATTTGATGCCGCTGTTAATTCTCTTTTAAACCAAAGAGAGAAATCTGGACTGTTTGCATTTATTGAGTTCAGACTCAAGCAGTTCAATCTTGAACACAAATTTGATATATTTGACATATTTATCGAAAGCTATATTCGCGGAGTTAGCAAAATTGAATCTGGACAACATATTGAAAATCCATCAGCTTGGCTAAGAACAACCTGCTTAAATGTGATTAGAGAGCATTTTGCCAAGAAAGGAAAGCATTGGAAAAAAGAACGTGAATTTAGCTCTATAGAATACCAGATTAGCGCCAATGATACTTCCGATTATTTATCGGATCAATATGTCAAAGAAATATTGTCAGATATTAGACAACTAGTAAGTCCTCTAGATTTTGATATTTTTGTGTTACGAGTGATGGAGGAATTGTCCTGGATTGAAATTGAAGAACGGCTGAACTTGGCAAGTAATGCAGCCTTGCGCAAACGATATCAGCGTATGAGGAAAGTTTTGAGAGACTATTTTTTTGATATCGACAACTCTATGCTCGAAGACTATGGTTTATCCTGAAGTAAGCATATGCGCGTAGGGCATATGCTGAACGCGCACGCGTGCGCGTAGCGCATTAGCTGGATGTAATGGTGATTCTTAAGGATTTCCAGTGAAACAAGCAAATTTATGACGTAGAGTTTTACTGGTCTCAGGTGATTTCTGGCAAACAAAGATTTCTAAATACTCTTCCAACTTGGCGATTTGGTTTTTATAGGTATCAATATCATTGTCACTCAGCCAGCTAAAGTGTTTGGCTATAACTAGATCAGCTTTATCTATCAACAGGCTAAGGATTTGGTCAGCTTGGGCTAGTTCGAGGATCTCAGCCATACGGTTGGTCTCTGACATAGACAAACTTGGACGCGCTGCCAGTTGGCAATACTCCAGCAATAGTTCCAATCGGCGTAGATTTGATTGGGTTGGGCTTTCTGTTGAGATCGTGTACCTAGAAAATCTGTTCATGTCACACCACTTGTTACTTTGATTTGGCTTCAGTCTTGATTGCGCTTCACTACATTAGTGAGATTTTTTCTGTAATTAGGACAAGAATCCAAGGGATTTTACAAAAGCTTTATATCTCAGAGGTTTTTTATAAAGCAACCATGAAGGTTGATCAGGTTGAAGGTTGATCAGGTTGAAGGTTGATCAGGTTGAAGGTTGATCAGGTTGAAGGTTGAAGGTTGAAGAGGTTGAAGGTTGAAGAGGTTGAAGGTTGAAGGTTGAAGGTTTAATAAGCAGTAACCAGTAACCTGTAACTGGCTAACCTGTAACCTTGGCCTTTGGCCACGCTACGCGAACAACCAGCTAACCTGTTCCCTATTCCCTGTTCCCTGTTCCCTGTTCCCTGTTCCCTGTTCCCTGTTCCCTATTCCCTATTCCCTGTTCCCTTTGCTATATGAGTTAGAATCTCTACCGTAGCTTGCCCAGTTTTTTGCCAACTAAATTCACTGGCTCTAGCAAGACCTGCCATACGAAGATGCGATCGCATTTGAGAATCGGTTGCTACTGCTGCCATAGCTGCTGTGATTTCCTCAGGGTTGTAAGGATTGATTAATATAGCGGCATCTCCAGCTACTTCGGGTAAGGAAGAGAGATTAGCTGTAATTACAGGAGTACCGCAAGCCATTGCCTCTAATACAGGGATACCGAAGCCTTCCCAAAGACTGGGGAATACAAATGCGATCGCATGTCTAATCATGGTCGGTAACTGGTGCTGAGGAACATATCCCAGGAATTTGACCTGAGTGGATATATTCAGTTCCTCCGCTTGGGCTTCCAGCAATGGTGTGTAGCGTTTATCCGTTGCGCCAGCAATCCAGAGTTGGTAGTCCTGGCAATTGGGTAGAGCAGCGAAAGCCTCAATCAGCCGATGGAGGTTTTTGTGGGGGTCTGGGCGTCCGATGTAGAGAAAATAGGGACAATCTTCCTGGTTTTCCCCATTTTTTTCACCATCTACTGTATCCAGATAATAATATTGATTGGCATCGTAAGCCAGTAAGACCGGGGTGATTTTTGCAGCTGGAATCTTGAAGAAGTCAGTAAGGTCTCTAGCAGTAGCCCTAGAGTTACAGATGATGTGTTCTGCTTGACCAAGAACTTGGGGGATATAGTAGCGTTGGTAGGTAGTTAAGGGTGAGAAACCCTGCGGAAACCGTAACCCAATCAAATCATGAACCATTACCACATAGCGGCAATTGGTGAACAGGGGAGCTTCTGGAACAGGAGAAAACAGAAGATGCGTTCGCAATTTTTGATAAATTCGCGGCAGTTGAAACTGAGTCCACAACAGACGGCGAAAATGTCCTTTCGTGCCTTGTTCAGGGCTTAAGTTACCTGGAATTTCGTAGCAAGTGTAGGGAGTAGCACTACAGAAATTGCTAGACGCAGTGGAAGAAATTAGTAAGGTAGGGTCGAGAGCTTTTAAATAAGGAAAAAGATTAGCGGCATAGTTAGCAATACCCGTAGGTTTGGAAAATAGAATCGAGAGATTGACCAACAACTGGCTCATAAATAATTTAGAATTTAGAATTTAGAATTTAGAATGAGCTATTTTGAAATGCTATATAGCGTTTCTAGGACTCATGAGGTACAGTATTATTTGAGGTTGATTCCCGGTTTTAATGCAGTGCATCGCTATTCCCTGTTCCCTGTTCCCTGTTCCCTGTTCCCTGTTCCCTACTCCCTACTCCCTACTCCCTACTCCCTACTCCCTTTACAACCAATTACCGACCAGAATAAAAGGTGCCCAAAACAGAGGTTCGTTAAACTGGCTATCCCCAATTAAATCTAGTTGGGCTTTCCTGACAGCTTCTGCTTTGGTGATTTCTGGCTGTTTTAGATATTCGTAAAACTTGTTGATGAATATAGCAGTGGAGTCATCACGCACTTTCCACAATGTCCCTAAGGTAGAACGCGCTCCCGATTGAATCGCAAAACCCGCTAACCCTAACATAGCTTGATCGTCCCCTTTAGCCGTTTGACAAGCACTAAGAACGAGTAAATCAATTTGGTCTTCTCCCAACAATTGTTGACTACGGAGCAGTTGCTCTAATTCTTTGACATTAATTTTATTTTCCCAGGTTAATATAAACGTCTCCTCAGCTTTGGAGCTAAACTGACCATGAGTAGCTAAGTGTATCACATTAGAGGTTTTAGTAGTTATTTCCTTAGACACTCTGTTGCTAGTGAATTGTTGATTGAGCATGACTGAGTCTGGGTTCAAGCTTTTAGCAATTTGCTCAATTTCCTGCTTCACCCCTGGTAAAGATTTAAAGCCTTGACGAGCTTCACTCAATCCCCCAGCAATTATACTAAATTTCTCTTTTCGTAACGGTTGTGGATCCAGCAGTTGCAACCCTAGAGACACGGAAATATTGTATTTTTCTACGAGATACTGCTCTCCATCGTGTAAGGCTGCCATCGGCAGTTTACGTAATTTGCCATCCAGGATAAACACCAGGGTTTTGGTATCCGTTAAAATTTGCTCTTGTTCCGCAGGTCGGATTAGCCAGTCATAAACTTTTTGGAGGTGAGGTAAGCGTTGGTCTTGCTTAAAGACAGGATGGAGGGAGCTCAAAAATCTGGTCAGGGTTTGATCCACCTCTGCTGCAGACACAGAAGTAGAATAATAGCCAATGGGTTTACCGGGGGCGGAGACAATCACAGCTAAACGTTCTGGCAAAATAATCGGGTAAATTACCGTTGCTGACTTGTCAATCTGATCAATTTCGGCAAAATTAGCATCTAAACAAGCTTGCCGGAAAAAGTTATCCAGTTCTGCTAATTGTAAATCCTCAATGACCTGGCGTGCTTTTTTAAGATACTCTTGACTAGGATTACCCTCTAGCAACAATTCTACCAGTTCTCGGTATACTGGTTCAACGCTTTTTCGGAAGGAAAACTGGATATCAGGATTAATGGAAACCAAATCACCGCGCAAGGTTTTTAAGTCTTTGACTGCTTCGGTATATGCCGCGATCGCTTCCGTGGATTTTCCCTGTTTTTTGTGCAATTTACCTAATTCCCAAGCCGCTTGGGAACTAATTTCCGTAGCGTTAATTTGTTGGGCAATAATTAAAGATTTTTGAGTAAGCTTGATAGCATCAGCTAACTGACCATTGCTACCATAAAGTTTGCCCCAGTGATAGAGGGCATAGGCTTCAGCTTGGGCATCCTTGAGTTTTCGGGCAGATTTAACCGCTTCCACAAGGATTTGATTGACTTGTTGGAGCGTCAATGATTTACCTTGTTTACCCATTTGTTGCCAACTAGCGGCTAAGTTTACTGCCCCATAAACAGAGGAGCGACTGGGCTGTAACTGGCTCAGTTGTTGGTAAATTCGGGGAGCGATCGCATTAGCATTTTGCCACTGTTCTAATTTAACATAAAGGCGTAGTTGGTTGAGGCGAGTTTTAAATTGTTCTTCTGGATTGGTAGTGGCTTTTTCTGCCCGTTTAAAGTAATCTAATGCTGCTGAATTATCTCCAGCATCAAGGGCTGTATTGCCTAAACTCAACAGGATAATACCTAATTGGTTAGTGGCTTCCATATCCTGAGCAATAGATAAGCTTTGTTCGAGTACCTCTCTACTAGCGCTTACATCCCCCAACACTTCTAAAGCAATGCCTAAACTTCTGAGCATCCCTACTTTAACCGTAGAATTTTCGGTAGTTGATAATTGTTGATTAATCTCTTCGAGTATATCTTTGGCACGATTATAAAATCCTAAGCTTTGGAGGGCTTCAGCTTGGTTAATTTGGCTAATAAAAGCACCAGTTTTATCACCAGCTTGATCATAATACTTGTGTGCCTTTTCAAATGTTTCTAGGGCAGATTGGTTTTGTCCAGTGTGGAACAGGAGTCTAGCTTTGGTATTAAGAATTTGTGCCCACAGCAGAGGATTGTTACTGGTAGCTGATTCCACTAACTTAAGGCTGGATTCAATCGCGGTTTGGGCAACATCCCACTGACTTAGGTGTTGGTAAGCTAAAGATAGATAATTCAAACTCAAGGCTTGATGGAGAGAGTCACCCCGAGTTGCGTAATCTTGGGCTGCTTGTTCCCAAATTTCCGCTGCTTGGGCAAATTGTCCCCTGTTGAAATAAGCTCTGCCTTGGTTAAGTTTACTAACTTGACTGGTAGCCTGAGGAGTTTGGGCGTGCAAGGTTGGAGCAATACTGACTTGGGGGTGGTTAAGGGATGCGATCGCTAAACTAGGAGTAGCTATCAGTGCTAGCAATAAACTGGGTAATCCGACGGTGACTAAATTTAGGATGGTTTTCATGATTGTATTGGTAATAGATTAATGGTTAAAGTAGCTAAAGTAGGGTGGGCAAAGTCATCGCTCTCATTAATCATTATTGGCACCAAACTATCGCAAGCCCACCTTAGCAGTAATCAGTTAAAGTAGGGTGGGCAAAGTCATCGCTCTCATTAATCATTATTGGCACCAAATTGTCGCAAGCCCACCCTACAAGCTAAATCTAAAATCTAATCCTCTTTAATCGCACAAGTGGCTCGTAGGAAATCGAGCGCCTGGTTGGAGTTAACAACAGCGACTAATTCCACATTACCTTCCTCATTAATAATCCAAGCATTAGCTTCCACTATCGGTGCTTTGGTATTAGTTTCTGGTTTACTATCAAATGCTTCCGGTATGGCGCGTACTATGGATAGATCCGATATATCCCGCACATCCGATACAATTTGGCCACCTCGTACCATAGCACTGGGGTCTTGGGGGATGAAATACTTGTCTGCGAAAGCTTTATCTTTTATGCACAGTGCGGTGGTTGTTACAATTATTAACACTATGCCTTGGGAATCGGGAATCTAGAAGGAGATAGGGAGATAGGGAGATGGGGAGATGGGGAGATGGGGAGATGGGGAGATGGGGAGATGGGGAGATGGGGAGATGTTGGTGGAACAGGGATCTTGCCTGTTTCATTTCCAGGCGAACTCTTCCCTGTTCCCTGTTCCCTGTTCCCTGTTCCCTGTTCCCTGTTCCCTGTTCCCTGTTCCCTGTTCCCTGTTCCCTGTTCCCTGTTCCCTGTTCCCTGTTCCCTGTTCCCTATTCCCTGCTCCCTATTCCCTGCTCCCTGCTCCCTGCTCCCTGCTCCCTGCTCCCTGTTCCCTTTGCTATATAGTTAATCCGCAGAAGGGAAACCCTCTGCGGATTATTACCAAACCTATACTCGTGCACAGCCATCAGTGTTTCAGAACTCTAAGCAGCCATTGGTGTTTCAGATACTAGTGTCACCCGTCCTTGGGAATTGTATCCCACCTCTAAGATCAGGGAATTGGGATCATAAAGTTCAGTGATGACGGCTTGTGCTGTCGTTTCCGCATCCAACTCCGGACTGAAGTCAATAGCTCTGCAAAATACCCCTTGCCACTCTAAGTTGAGAGTTTTGGTTAGGCCAAACAGACCACCACCAATCACACCAAAGTCGATTTTTCCTCCTAGTCCAAATTCACCATCTAGATGAGCAGCGGTCAGAAAAGAACTACGCCCGTGATGTGCTGCTTGAGTTAGTGATGTCTTTAAGTGCTTAGCCATCAGAAACACATACTTGAGGATAGCCTTTTCAGCGTTGAGATAGGAGAATCGGTTATTATGGAGCTCTTGAGTGACAGGATGTAGGTGGATAAAGGCTTCAATGGAACCATAAGTCCCTAAAACCAATTGCAATTGCTGTTGCAAGTACTCCTCCCTCAACTCTGTCAGCAATAGACGATTGACTTCTGGGGGTAGGGGTGGCTGTTGGGCGACCAGAGACTGAGGTAAACTGATGACCACTACCTGCCAACCTCGTTGAATTAAGAGTTGCACTAGCCTGCTAGTGGTTAAGGAACCGTCATCGGTCAGTAAACAAGTAGGGCGCTGAGGTTTGGGAAATTCCCAGAAATCAGGAGTTGGTAGTGGCATCAGTTTGACAAGGCGACGTTGAATCGGGTGATTAGGAAGGGCTTGCTGATCTACCGGGTTGGCTAGGCTATTTTTTTTTTAGCCATTGACATTTGGCTTTCCAGGTACTCAACAATCTCACCAAGGGTGCGCTTTTCTGCTAGTGCCTCTGGACTCACTTTAGGCAGTTCAGGGTAGATATCCTGCACTGAACCCATAATTTCCACCCGTTTAATCGAGTCAATCCCTAAATCTGCCTCTAAATCCATCTCTAGTTCCAACATTTCTGGGGGATAACCAGTCTTGTCACTGACGACTTTTAACAAAGACTCGGCCAGAGCAGACTCTGATACAGCAGTGGCTTCAGTGGCTTCAGGTGACGAGACAGTTTCCGTAGTGGTAGGTGTTACAGGAGCCGCTGGAGATGGCACTGTCTCGGGAGTGCGAGCCTGAATATACTCAGAAATTTGACGAACCTTAGGCTGCTGAGGTACTTCTGCTACTACAGGTTGCGGTTGAGGAATAGATACAGGAGTTACTGGCTTGGTTGGCTCAGTGACTGAGGTAGTTTGAAATTGAGCAACCACTGGAGTAGTGGTGGGAGTGGGAGCAGGAGCAGGAGTCGGCTTAGGCAACTGTTGTTGAGGCAACTGTTGAGTGTTGGTAGAGGTAATTGGAGTAAGTTGTTGTTGCTGAACTGGTGCCTTTACTGGCTTCAACTGCACTGACTGTTTGGTTTTGCTAAGGATTAAGTTGCCAGACTGTTGCTGAATCAGTTGTAAAAAGATTTGAGCACACTGTGCCTGACTATTAAGATACTGCTCATGCACTCGCAGAATTTCTGATTGATGGTGACTAAATTGATTCAGTAGTGCTTCTAGACTGTTGCCTACGACAGGCTGAACATTATTACCGTTGGTTTGAGATGTAGTGTGTAACATGTCTTCTGATTCAATAATAGAAACAACAGGATTGAAATTTTGAGTGAAATCTGGAGTGAAATCTGGAGTATCAGTTGGTTCAGCGAAGGAAAGCACTTGGGCTAAATCAGGAGTGTGCTCTGGGGTATCTTGGACAAGACTCGGTGCCGAGGGCGACGGAGTTACATTTTCGCTAACCGTTATCATTTCAGATGGCAGAGATTGAGCCACAGGAGTTGTCTGATCCTCAGTTGCATTGATAGAGGTAATTAGCTCTCTTGTGCCATTTACCTGTGTGTGTGTGTGTCCGTTTCCGTGTGTTTCCACGTCGGTTTGTTCAGATAACAGGTTTGAGAGCAACTTAGAATCAGGTTCAGTGACAATTGATTTAACCTGTGACTTAACCTGGTATCCATCCTGCAAGGCTTGCTCAAAAGCAGCTTTGGTCTTCTCACTGATGTAGTTACTGCCACTTAAGGGCACCTGCATCCGTTTGGTACCTTTGGTTTTGGTAAGGATAGGCTCATGTTGATAAGGATCTAGGTTTTGTAAAGGTAAACCCGCTACCCGTAACTGCATCACTGCTTGCCGCAGTTGCAGATCACTATCTTTTTCCCGACTAGGATTGAGGGGGATAGCGATATGGGGGCGATCGCCTAGGGTATTTTTGACCAAATTGGTGAGGATTCGTCTCGGTCCAATTTCGATAAAGTAATAACCACCATTGGCGTAGATATTTTCTATTTCTTGCTCAAACCTCACTGACTTGAGCATCTGGGTTTCTAGGATTTCTTGAATCGCCTCAGGGTCATGGGGGTAAGGTTCAGTAGTGGTATTGGCATAGACTGAGAGTTTAGGATTGTTGAACGTAACAGACCGCAAGGCTTCAGCAAAAGGTTGACTGGCATAAGAGACAAACGGAGTATGGAATGCGGCTGATACGGGTAATAGGTTAACCGAATAGCCTTGTTTGGTCAGAATTTGTTGTAAGGTGGCAATTTCTGGCTTAGATCCAGATAGCACGACCTGATTCGGAGAATTATAATTGGCTATCTTCAGATAAGACATACCAGAGATGATTCGTTCTACCTTAGCGATATCCCCATTCACCGCTAGCATGGTGCCAGAATCACAATCGTTAACATTCTGGGGAGTACCCATAGCTTGACCCCGAGCTTTAACTAGGTAGAAGTAATCTGCGTCGCTTAATACTCCACCAGCCCAAAGCGCTGTCAGTTCTCCAAAGCTATGTCCTGCCACAAAATCCGGCTTAAACCCAGCTTGTTCCAGGATTTTATACAGACCCACACTGAAAGCACCAATGGCCGGTTGAGCATTTTCAGTACGCTGTAGAACCTCGGTCTGAATTGCCTTTTGATTATTCTCAAACCCAGGGTAAGGGAAAACAACTTGAGAAAGGGGTTTTAAACCATCGTTAATAAACAGGTCATCAAGAGCATTATAGGCATCTTGCACTGGAGGGAAGTTGAGTGCCAGTTTTTTACCCATTTCCAGGTACTGAGAGCCCTGACCAGGAAATAGAGCTACCACTTTGCCTTCAGAAGCAATACCTGTCTGGCGGTAGTAGATGCCACGGGGATGTTCCCAGGATTCTGCTTGCCCTTGTGTTTGCAGCATCTTTATCGTCAGCTTGAGCAAGTTGCAAGCTTCAGTTAACGATGTCGCCACAAACCCCACTCTAGCAGCATCCACAGGAACCACTAAGGATTTACAGGAGTTAATCAGTTCTTGATAGTGCTCCAGAGCAGTCTCTGATTCTAATTGGGCGATGACACCCTCACATCGACTTAACAACTCTTCTGGAGTATTAGCCGACAGTAGAATTGACCCAGGAGTCTTGTGTATACGAAACGGACCAGGTTGTGCTTTGGTATACTCTTCCAGGACGATATGAAAATTAGTACCTCCAAACCCAAACGAACTCACACCCGCCCGTCTGGGGTTATCGCCTTTCCGCAGCCAGGGTTGCACGTCTGTATTGAGGTAAAACGGAGACTCATCAATGTTAAACTTGGGGTTGGGTTGAGTGATATTAATCGTCGGGGGTAGAATCTTCTGATGCAGAGCTAGTGCTGTTTTAATCAGACTCGCAGACCCCGCCGCCGCCTTGGTATGACCAATTTGGGATTTAACACTTCCCAAGGCGATATGTTGTTTATTCGAGTTATTCTCGCTAAACACTTCATTTAATGCGGTAAATTCACAGAAATCACCGGCTGGGGTTCCCGTGCCATGGGCTTCCATCAAGCTAACTGTTGAGGGAGAAAAGCCTGCATCTTTATAGGCTCGACGCAATGCTTTGACTTGCCCTTCTGGACGAGGAGCGTAGATACTCTTGTATCGACCATCACTGGATGTACCAATACCTTTGATGACGGCATAAATGCGATCGCCATCCCGTTCCGCATCCTCCAGCCGTTTAATCACCAACATACCTAAACCTTCACCCACCATCATGCCATCGGAGGATGCATCGAACGGATTCAAATAGTCTTTTTTAGAAAAGGCAGGGGTTTTGGTGAAACACATGTAGTTGAGGATGGAGTTGTCGGTGTCAAACCCTCCCGTCAGCATCATGTCACAGCGACCTTCCAACAGTTCGCTAATCGACATTTTAAGGGCACTCAGGGAGCTAGCACAGGCTGCATCTACGGTACAGTTAGTTCCCCCTAAGTTCAGACGGTTAGTAATTCGTCCTGCAACCACATTGGTTAACATGCCAGGAAACGAGTTTTCTTCCCATGACACATAGGCTAATTTAATTTTCTCAATGATTTTTTGGGTATCCTCATCGGAGAAGCCAGTACTTTTGAGAACCTTTTCCCAAACCGGGTACTGTAAGCGAGTCGTCAGAGGTGTGATGCTTTTCCATAACCCACTGCCACCGAGGATGACTCCAGTCGTTTCCCGGTTAAATTCCCGAGATTTGTCATAGCCCGCATCTGCCAGTGCTGTTTTTGCCATCATCAGACCAAGCAATTGAGCAGAATCAATGGCTTCGAGGGTATCCGGTGGCAGACCAAATTCTAGAGGATCAAACTTGACATCTGGTAGGAATCCACCCCGTTTAGCATAGGTTTTGTCAGGAGTTTTAGGGTCTGGGTCATAATAGTCTTCTACATTCCAGTGGGAACTAGGAACATCAGTAATACAATCAACTTTGCCAAGAATATTTTCCCAATATTCCTGCAAATTTCTAGCGTTAGGAAACAAAGCTGCCATACCGACAATGGCAATCGGGTTTTGTTGCAGTTGAGAATGCCATTTATCTTGGCTTTTAGTAGTATTCTCAGTTGTTTCTAGATCAGGGGAAATGTTTTTATCCACTTCAACGAACTCCACTTAGCTTTATAGTTTTAATGTCAGCTATTATGATCTGAGCGAAATTGGTAATAGGTAATTAGTAATTTAGGAAGTGATTAACTGGATTTGATCTAACATCAATTTAGTCTTGACAACAATCATAATTTGATATATTACTTGTATAAGTTTTTGTACTCATACTGATAAATCCTTTATTGTTAGCTTCTAAAAACTTGTCCGGAGTCAGCTTAAGTTTTATGCCGACCAAAGATTATTTTTACAAAACTTCACAAAACTGACCTAGATCTAGGGGTTAACAAGATTGAGCAAAGCCTTGCCCCACTTGAGCTGAAAGCAATTTCGACCCCTAAGTCTAATCAAGGGGACAGGACTCACTCAGGGTGGATCTTATATATATAAGGAAGAAGGAAAGTGTGGGGAGATGGGGAGATGGCAAAAGGCAAGAGGCAAAAGGCAAGAGGCAAGAGGCAAGAGGCAAGAGTTTACTAAAACAGCTCAGCTGCTGGTATCAATGTCCTAACTTTAATCCGTAGTGCTATAGTCACACAGTGCGTTCGCATTCTCGCTCAATGGTATCGAGAGGCAACAGCGGTAGTATTTTTCTCTGGTCACCATAATCCATGGATCAAAGGTAATGCAAGACCCATTGGTCAGATCTAGCCCAGGACTAAAGTCCTAGAACAATTCAGGTCTATTGCCTCATGTTGTTTCACCCTCCCTGTTTTTAGGATAGAGACATCAAACAGAAATCAGGTTACATCAAACACTTAGAAATAGCTAAAGGGTGAACACCATGAACATCAAGCACTTTTCTCTACTTGCAGGTCTTGCAGCCATTACCCTCACTAGTTTTCCCATGGCAGCTAATGCCCAAAAAATGCATCGATCTTTCTCCAAGCTTAACCTCACTGACCAGCAGGAACAGCAGATTGACAACATCCGTAACAATACATACTCTGAAATTGAAGATATTCTCACTCCCCAGCAACAAGAGCAATTTGAAACTATAAAAACACTACGCGGTCAACTACGAGAGGCAAAAGAGGCTACGAATCTTTCCCAAGAGCAGCGAGAGGAAATCCGCGAAATTAAAAAGTCAGTACGAGAAGAGATGGAAAGTATGAATCTCTCTCAAGAGCAGCGAGGCGAAATCCGGGAGATTAAAAAGTCAGCACGGGAAGAGATGATGGGTATTCTCACCGACGAACAGCGCCAACAAATTCGTCAAGAAATGGGCTCACGTCGAGGTAAGCGTGGATTTAGAAGAGGATCATTCTAGGACTAGATATCTTTAGCGGACAGCTGATGTAGGGTGGGCAGTGCTGAATAGAGATCACCTTAAAAAGTCCGTTACTAGACACTGCCCACCGGACGATTCATCTAGCTGATGTAGGGTGGGCAGTGCTGAATAGAAAACACCTTAAAAAGCCCCTTACTAGACACTGCCCACCGGACGATTCATCTAGCTGATGTAGGGTGGGCAGTGCTGAATAGAGATCACCTTAAAAAGTCCGTTACTAGACACTGCCCACCGGACGATTCATCTAGCTAATGTAGGGTGGGCAGTGCTGAATACAGATCACCTTAAAAAGTCCCTTGCTAGACACTGCCCACTCTACTATTAATCTCTAGCGTTTCTAGGACTCATGAGGTACACAGAATTGTTTGACCATTGCCTCTTCCCTCTTCCCTCTTCCCTGCTCCCTGCTCCCTGCTCCCTGCTCCCTAAAACCCATAAATTTGTACCTCACAAGTCGTAAATTGCTATTGTTGCTCTTGTTGTGTTGCTGGCTCTGGACTAAACCATTCCATTACCTTGTCATTAAGAAGTCCGCTAAACAGCCATGCCCCTAATCCTACAACTAAACTCATCAGAGCAATTGTATTGGAGAGATTCCATTTCTTCTCTGTGGGTGACTCATTGACGGTAACTTTTAAATTCTTGTTGTTAGACTCTTTACCTCCTGCTCCTATTACCGTACTCCCGTCCCCAACCTTGAATTCGTTTTTTTCAGACATAGTTTTACTCCCTGTAGCATCAATATTAATAGTAATAGATCTATCAGCTTTGTTTAGCTGTCGATATATATCTGGTTGTTCATCTTTATTGAACTGATTTAAACCTATCACATCATCAATTAAACGTAATACCTTAACTGTATTATAGGGAGGACTACCACATTCAATGGTATCCTTACCATAACCAATCCGCTCTTTTAATTTATCAAATTGATAAAAATGAGGTTTTTGACTGTTTTTACAACTAGAACAATTACAGGGGATTAACTTACTACACCTCAATCGGTTATAAGAATCATGGATCTGATCTAGTTCGTAAGTAACAGTAGTCAACAAGTCTCGTTTATGTCTACCAGTAACTCTAATTTTAATTTCTCGCTGTTCGTAATATTCAATTACTTCTGCTTTGGTGTTATCTTTGTTTAAGATAACCCCACTTTTCCAGACATATTGCTGCTGGTCAATCCACTTATGAATTACCACAATAAACCGAGTTATAATACCTTTGGGCATGAATTCATAGGTATAGCGGAGAATTAGATTATCAGATTCATCCCAATCATACTCAGGTTGATTTAAAGTTAGTAGTTGTGGCGCGATGTAGCTATCTTTCCTCCCAGGGATTGGATAGCAAAGTTGAAACTTGATCATCAATTGTAGCAGTTCAGCGTGCATATAAGCATAGTTTTCTTCAGACCAAATTTTTTCTAAATCAGCGCGGTTAAAGCAACCTAGATTGCGAATAACGTCATCGTTATCCAGCACTTTATATACAGCATAAGTACCCCATTCCGGTTTGAGAATCACCGTTTTCTTTAATAGAGGGTCATCTTGAAAATGCAAACACACTCCCAGATCGTGTAGGTACCCGCTTAACTGTAATTTATCGTCGTATAAAGTAAACCCATTGTTTGAACAGATCGTTAGATATTCATCCAGACTGATGTGATTACGGCTATCTTCTTCTAAAGCGTCTCTGACTTGTTTCCATGTTCTAGGTAAAGCTGCTTTTTTGATGTGGGGGAGGTTGCTAATATAAAATTTAATTTTGGGAATAATATCCTCTAAACATCGCTTAGTAGCTAGGTTTGTTGCTAGGGTTTCTTTCAAATTGGTAAACTGTCCCCGTAAGGCGCGCTCGTTTATTTCTCTATGACGATCTTGTTTCTCATTCTTGATAATTAAAAGAGGACTGTTGTCGCTTAATAGTTCTACTATATTAAGCCAGTAGTAGAAGTCTGTGTCTTCTTTCCTTGTATCTGCTACTAGGGTGTAAAGGGAACGTTTGGTCAGGAAGAATTGATGGGTGGCGTGATAAATTTCTTGTCCCCCAAAGTCCCAGATATTAACCCGAAAGTCTCGACCGTTATCCAGTGGAAATTCCCATTGGATAATGTCAATTCCTTCTGTAGATTCTTCGTTTTTATGTAGTTTATAGTCTGGGTTTTCTATCTTTTTGGCTAGTGTTGTTTTTCCAGCACCTGCTTCACCGACAATCAGGAGTTTTGCTTCATAGATATAATCTTTTCCTTCTTTCAGTTGTCGGAAATAAGCTCTGATTGCTTCAATACCATTTTCTGCAATTTCTATTGGTGGAGTTTCAAGGGGATTTCCCCTTAAATCAAGCTTGGTTAAGTTGGTAAGCTTGGTGAGGTATTCTGGGACTGTTGTTAAGTTATTTTCCCTTAAATCAAGCAGGGTTAAGTTGGTAAGCTTTCCGATGGATTCTGGGACTGTTGTTAATTGATTTCCGCTTAAATCAAGCTTGGTTAAGTTAGTAAGCTTTCCGATGGATTCTGGAACTGTTGTTAATTGATTTTCCCTTAAATTAAGCTTGGTTAAGTTGGTAAGCTTTCCGATGGATTCTGGAACTGTTGTTAATTGATTTTCCCTTAAATTAAGCTCGGTTAAGTTAGTAAGTTTTCCAATGGATTCTGGGACTGTTGTTAATTGATTTTCGCCCAAAATAAGCTCAGTTAAATTGGTAATATTGGTGAGGGATTCTGGGACTGCTGTTAATTGATTTTTGTATAAATTAAGCTTGGTTAAATTGGTAATATTAGTGAGATATGTTGGGACTGTTGTTAATTGATTTTTGTATAAATTAAGCTCGGTTAATTTAGTTAGTTTTCCGATTGATTCTGGGAATGTTGTTAATTTATTCAAGCTTAAATTAAGCTGGGTTAAATTTGGTATTTTGGTGAAAAAATCTGGGATTGTTGTTAATTTATTTCCGCTTAAAATCAATACTTTTAACTGTGATAAATTAAAAACTTCAGTTGGAATTTTAGTTAACTGGTCACCATCGTCACCAAAAATAGAACCGCTTAAATCTAACTGTTTAAGCTGCTGCTCTTTTGCTTCTTTTATTCTCTTAACAAAACGTTCTGGTACAGCCATTTTTATTCAATTATAGCGGTTTTAAATTAGGTGAGGTACATTTTTTTAGGGAGTAGGGAGTAGGGAGCAGGGAGCAGGGAGCAGGGAGCAGGGAGCAGGTAAAAGGCAAGAGGCAAGAGGCAAGAGGCAAGAGGCAAGAGGCAAGAGGGAAAAAAACCTGTGTACCTCATTAAACTAAAAACTGCTATACTTATCAAGTTCGTAGGCTGCGTTAGGGACGGGGGAGCCATGATTGTAGTGTTAGGATAATCCCTCCCGTAACGCACCATCTGGTCAAACGGCAAAAATGAGATGCACCCTTTCAATAATAGCAAATTTTAGCACATAACTAATGTCAGAAGTCACAATTAACTTACCTGAAGAGGTTTTTAGTGCCCGTCGCCTTCCCCCAGAAGAATTTGTGCAGGAAATGCGGCTTGCTGCTGCTATCTACTGGTATCAAAAGCGAGAAATCTCGATGGAAAAAGCAGCCTCCGTCGCTGGGTTAAACCGTAGGGACTTTCTTGCCGCCCTATCCCGGGAACAAATTGATGTCTTTGCTGTTGACTTTGACGATCTAGAGCGCGAGATGAACATCAGCTTTCAGCCGTCAGCTGTCAGCCGTCAGCTTAAAATAAACCTTCCGTAGCGTGCGCGTAGCGCATTAGCTGATAGCTGATACCTGATAGCTGAATGCTTACGCCGATTCAAACCGCTAAGAATTGCTGAATCACATCCTGACTCAGTTCACTAGTCGCCCCTGATGCCACAATTCCACCCTTCTGCATGGCATAGTAGCGGTCAGCTTGTCGGACAAAATGTAGATGCTGCTCGACTAAGAGCACAGAAATCCCAGTAGTTTTAATAATCCGGCGCACAGCCGCTTCAATTTCCAAAATAATCGACGGTTGAATCCCTTCCGTGGGTTCGTCTAACACTAATAACTGAGGACGTCCCATTAATGCCCGTGCGATCGCTAATTGTTGCTGTTGTCCACCACTCAAGTCACCACCCATCCGGGACAACATTGATTTTAAGACCGGAAACAGCTCAAAGATAGTGTCTAGGATGTCGTCTTCAGCCTTTCTACCCCCTCGACGTGCTTCTAAACCCAGCAACAAATTCTCTTTCACCGTTACCCGAGGGATAATCTCCCTCCCCTGGGGAACATAGCCAATCCCTAATCTGGCTCGTTTATCGGTAGATAGTTTGCTAAGCGGTTGACCAGCAAAGGTAATAGTGCCAGTGCGGGGTTTCAGTAATCCCATAATCGTTTTTAGTAGAGTAGTTTTACCCACACCATTCCGTCCAATCAGGCAAACCATTTGTCCTGCTGGTACATTCAAATCTACATTTCTGAGAATATGGCTTTCACCGTAGTAGACATTTAAATTAGAAATTTGCAACATAAGAGTTTTTTAGAATTTAGAATTTAGAATTGGGAATTTAGAATTTAGAATTGGGAATCGGGAATCGGGAATCGGGAATCGGGAATCGGGAATCGCAAAAATCCCGATATATTGCATTAACTCTTGCCTATTGCCTTCCCCTCCTGGGAGGGGTTAGGGGTGGGTTCCTCTTGCCTATTGCCTATTGCCTATTGCCTTAAATGCCATAACACTTCACCCTTCACACTATCAATTTCCTACTTCTGCTTCCAAGCTTTTTACCACTTCTGCTGGCAGATCCAACAGCTTCACTAAGTTTCGGTAAGCCGCTGCTTCAGCATCGTTAATCTTTGGTTCGGTAGGTGTACGGGAACTTGATTTAATCACTTCATAAGCCAGCTTTACGATTAGTTTTCGTTCTTCAATACTTTCTATTTCAGTAGTCAACTCATCGATGGAAACATTAAGTGCTAAATAATTCTGTAACTCTTGTTGTAATTCTTGCTGTTGTTCGGCATCTGTCGCAAACACTTGGCTAAAGCGAGATATCATCACATCAATTTCTTCTGGTGCCAGATCACCATCAGACCAAGCCATAGCAGACACAATCCGTAGCATTTTCATTTGCTCTGCTGTAATCGATGGCTTTTCTCCTAAATACACTTCAATCACCCTGGGGTCATTTTGGACTTGATCCATTGTGCCTTCACACAACACTGACCCCTGATGTAACACGGTTACTTGACGAGCAATCTGGCGCACGAATTCCATATCGTGTTCAATCACAATAATGGAATGACTCTTGGCTAGAGCTAACAGCAAATCTCCGACATTTTCTGTCTCTTCATCGGTTAAACCAGCAACGGGTTCATCTACTAGTAATAAATCCGGAGCCTGAGCCACTAACATCCCAATCTCTAACCGCTGTTTTTCGCCATGGGAGAGTAACTCGGCCAGTAAATTCGCTTTTTCCACTAACCCAATGGTTTGCAGCAAACCCGCTACTGTCCGTTTTTCCCCCGGTAATGTACGTCCAAACAGGGTAGAAAACACATTTTTATCACGATTGCAGGCTAAATCTAAATTTTCCCGAACAGTTAGATTTAGGTAGACTCGTGGTGTCTGAAATTTTCGACCAATCCCGAAGCGAGAGATTTGGTGTTCAGATAAGCCTCGCAAATCCCTTCCTTTAAACAACACCCGTCCCTCCGTGGGCTGTACTTTCCCAGTCACTACATCCAGAAACGTAGTTTTACCAGCACCATTAGGACCAATCATCACTCGCAATTCCCCAGCATCCATACTAAAGTTAAACTGGTTAATTGCTTTGAAGCCGTCAAAACTTACAGTTAAGTTATCAATTTCAAGAATTTTAGAGTTCATTGTTTTTAGGGAATAGGGAGTAGGGAGTAGGGAGTAGGGAATCGGGAATCGGGAATCGGGAATCGGGAATTGGGAATCGGGAATCGGGAATCGGGAATCGGGAATCGGGAATCGGGAATCGGGAATCGGGAATTGGGAATTGGGAATCGGGAATCGGGAATCGGGAAAAAATCCTGTGTACATCATTGTCTTGATGCAATCGCGAATGAGGGAAATAACTAATGAATAATAACTAAGCTGTTGTCCATTTAAATTGGATATTATTCAGTTATGTAGCGTTTATAGGATTTATGAGGTACGCTTATCAACCTCAAAGTCCCCCTTGATAAGGGGGATTTAGGGGGATCCCTTTGTACCTCATGGCATAGAGAATTGCTAGAAAACAAACCCTATCCCCCTGCTCCCTGCTCCCTACTCCCTGCTCCCTTGTTCTCATAACCATGCAATGGAAATCAAGACCAGCTTAACGACCAACCTCTTCTTTTTCCCGTTGGACTACTGGGTCTTTTTCTAGGCTGGGGTAAGTTGTTATCACTGGTTTTTCGGCACCAAAAAGCGATCGCATTTGTTCAATGCCCTCGTCTCGCAACCAGCCGACAATACCATTAGGCAGTACTGTCACTACAATTAGGAACAGCGCGCCCTGGAAAAATAGCCAAACTTCGGGAAATTGCTCACTCAACAAGGTTTGAGCTAGTCTGACTAATAAAGTACCCAGAATTGCTCCGGCTAGAGTTCCTCGTCCTCCCACAGCCACCCAAATCACCATCTCAATGGAAAACGCTACTTCCATATAGCTGGGGGTAACAATCCCTGATTGTACCGTATAAAGCGCCCCAGCCACTCCAGCGATTCCCCCAGAAACCGCAAATACCAAGACTTTGAATCCAGTAGGATCGTAGCCAGAGAAACGCACCCGATTCTCATCATCCCGTATGGCAATTAACAACCGACCAAAGCGTCCACTGGTTAACCAACGGGACAATAAGTAGATCACAACCACACACAGGATACTAATTTCATAGAAAGCTAACTGAGCTTGTTTGGAACTTACTAACATCCCAAACAGGGTTTCGGTATCAGTTTTTAACCCGTTAGTACCATTAATTAGCTTTTGCTGTCCATTGAAAAAATTGAATAAAACCAGCAGTGCGGCTTGGGTCAAAATCGAAAAATAAACCCCTTTAATCCGGTTACGAAATACCAGATAACCCAGCAATCCTGCCACGATACTGGGAATTAAAACAATAGCAATTAGGGTAAAAGGAAACGAATAAAATGGCTGCCAGAAAAATGGCAGTTCTTTTACACCATAAAGGGTGAAGAATTCCGGTATTTCTCCTTCTGGTAATTGCAGTTTGAGGTGCATAGCAAAGGCATAGCCCCCCAACGCAAAAAATATACCATGTCCTAGACTCAGCAGTCCGGTATACCCCCAAATCAGGTCAATCCCAATCGCGACAATAGATAATGACAAAAAACGCCCCAACAGCTTGAGGCGAAAATCCGGCAATATCACTGGCATTAATAACGCGAAAACTAGAGCAATTCCTACGATTGCTACTATTTCTATAATTAACTTTCGTCGCCGCTGCTTTTTAATAGCTTTTGTTCTAGATACATAGGTCATAATTTCTGAAAATAGCAACTATAGCAGTTCTCAATTTGGTGAGGTATGTTAGCAAAGGGAGTAGGGAGTAGGGAGTAGGGAGCAGGGAGCAGGCATTAGGTATTAGGTATTAGGTATTAGGTATTAGGTATTAGGTATTAGGGAGTAGCGATGCAGCGCGGTCTTGGGGGTTTCCCCCATGAGCGACTGCATCAAGACGGGAGTAGAGAATTCAGAACAGGGAACAGGAATAAAAATCTCATTACTATTAGAAACACTATAATAGCGTTTATATTTGAGATGTAAACCTGTATGGTTTTTTTATTGGACAATAAACTCCAGATCTATTTCCCCTCCTGGGAGGGGTTAGGGGTGGGTTACTCTTGCCTCTTGCCTCTTGCCTCTTGCCTTTGATAATATGTTCACAACCCAAATACAAAACCTATAATTCTGCCGTGCGTCCTTTTTGTGGGAATATGCCTGAAGGTCTCACTTGTAAAAAAGTAATAATTAAAGCGAAGACCATAACTTTTGCCATACTGGTGGTCGCAAAGAAGGTAAAGAAGTCCGTTACCGGTTTAAGGAACTCCACTGGCATCAACATAAAGGCTATGCTTCCCGAACCAATCAGATAGGTAAGTGTACCAATTGCTAGGGCAGCTATTATGCTTCCGAATAAGTTTCCGACACCGCCAACCACCACTACCATAAAGGTATCGACGATATAATTTTGACCAGTATTGGGACCGACAGAACCTAGTAATGTAATCGCACAACCTGCTACACCAGCTAAACCAGAACCTAGGGCAAATGTTAAGGCATCTACCTTTTGTGTTGGGATACCTAAGCAAGCACTCATACTGCGATTTTGGGTGACAGCTCTAATCCGTAATCCCCAACTGGAACGATTTAAGAACCAGTAGGTACCCAATAGACAAATAATCGTCAAAATAATGATAAAGATCCGGGCATAGGGCAATTGGAAGTTACCAATCGGAAACCCCCCTTGAAGCCATGCCGGTGCAGTCACGTCTACATTTCTGGCACTAAACCAAGGTCGAGTAATTCCCCGTTGACCGGTTTGTCCTAACAACACCCCGGTTACGATCGCAATTCCTAGAGATAAGAATACCATCAAAGCGATCGCCCAATTGCGAATTCTCGGCCAATCTAAACGACGGCTTATCACCCACCTTGACCCAAAAAACAGCAGGCAAAATACCGCAATGCCAATCACCAATACCCAATTTACGCTGCGGACAAACTGCCGCAATATCAAACTTACCCCCCAAGTAGCGAGAAGGGTTTCCAACGGTCGCCCATATAGATAACGAATGACCCCCTTCTCCAATACCAGTCCTACCAACGCTGCCACCAGAAAAGCCATGGGCAGGGCAAATAAGATATAGACATTAAACAACGAATCGCCCAAAAAGGCTTTAAAGGTATTTTGGACAACATAGGTTGTATAAGCGCCCAACATCATTAACTCGCCGTGAGCAAGATTAATCACCCCCATCAGTCCAAAGACAACAGCTAGTCCTAGGGCAGCAATCAGTAGCACGGAGCCAATACTAATCCCGTTAAAAATTCCTTCTAGAAGTGGCAGCACAATTTAATAATTAACTCTGAATTATGAAGGATAAATTATGAATTATTTAGGATGAATTATGAATGGTTAAAACTACTTAATTTTTCTGTTTTTGAAGTTTACATTAAGCACTCAACACTCAACTAACAAAACTCAATTTTAAATGCTAAGTAGTTTACTTCATAGGTCATAATTCATCCTTGATAACTTATGCTTTCTCCTTTTTGTACTTTCCTCCCTTATTGGGATCGCTCCAGTCGCACCCATACCCTTTAGTTTCCGCTACATATTGATTCCAGGGGATGGGAGCAACAGGTTTAGGAGTGGATGAGACAATTTTGAACTGACCATCGGCTTGGATTTCACCAATGCGCACTGTCTTGGAAATGTGATGATTCGGATACATCTCTACTGGTCCTTCTGGTGCGCCAAATTTTTGACCGATAGCAGCTTTGCGCACAGGCTCTAGGTCAGTAGTTCCAGCTTGCTCTACCGCCTGCTTCCATAGGTAAACCATAATGTAAGCGGCTTCCATGGGGTCGTTAGTTACCCGGTCTTCGCCATACTCGGCTTTGAAGGCTTCCACAAACTGCTTATTGTCAAGGCTATCGACGGATTGGAAGTAGTTCCAGGCGGCGTACTGACCAATTAGAAATTCTGGACCAATCTGTCGGACTTCCTCTTCTGCAATACTCACCGACATAGTGGGATATTTATCTGGAGTAAGTCCAGCACCTTTGAGTTGTTTGAAGAAGGCGACGTTACTATCCCCATTGAGACTGTTGAAGATCACCCCACCATCTGGTAGTGCAGCTTTAATCTTAGAAATGATCGGGGTAACTTCTGTATTACCAAGGGGAAGGTAATCCTCGCCCACGGTCTCTCCACCCAGGGCTTTGAGTTGCTCCTTAATAATCGTGTTAGCGGTGCGAGGGAAAACATAGTCCGAGCCCACTAAGAAAAACTTTTTGCCCTTGTTTTTCAGCAACCACTCTACTGCTGGCTCAATCTGCTGATTTGGTGCAGCACCTGTGTAGAAAATATTCTTGGAACATTCCTGCCCTTCGTATTGCACAGGATACCACAGCATATGGTCTTTGGATTCAAACACTGGTAGCACAGCCTTACGGCTAGCGGATGTCCAGCAACCAAAAATAGTAGCGACTTGATCCTTATCAATCAGTTTGGCAGCTTTCTCAGCAAAGGTTGGCCAGTCAGACGCACCATCTTCAACAATAGGCTCAATTTTCTTGCCTAATACTCCCCCAGCTTCATTAATCTCCTTAATGGCAAGCTTTTCAGCTTCCACCACAGTAGTCTCACTAATTGCCATGGTGCCGGTCAGGGAGTGGAGAATACCCACTTTGATCGTGTCTTCCCCACCACTAGCACCTGAAGTAGCCGAGGTTTCACCATCAGCGCAAGCCTTCAACAGAAGACTGGTTCCCAATGCCGCCGAGCTATAAAGCAGAAATTTACGTCGTCCTAATCCACTTACCATACTTTCGTACCATCCTCTACCGAATTTATTTGTAGCCTCATTGAAAAAATTGCGAAGCTAGGGTGTGATATTAGACCTACGATTGCAAGTAAACTGTTAATTAGGATACAAAAAACCTAAACTTTCGATCAGTTCATGAAAAATTGACATTTTTTAACATTTTTTTTGATCAGATATACCCATGGTGAGCATTAATTATTCACATTCTGTTAATGAACTCTTTACAGTCTGGATAAGCAAAACCTCCCTTACAAAAGCAAGAGAGAGCAATCGAAGCCAGGATCTGTTACTATGGTTAAATAACCTCGAAAAAAGCATAGTTTTGCCTAAAAATAGCATGTTAAAGTCATTAGGCATCACCTATTCATGTTTTATTAATCAACTTATACACTTATGGTTGTCTTGTAGGCTGTTGTCTTGTAACTCAGTGTACAGATTGACCATTAGGTGCGCTTTCCGTGATGGCGAACGCGCCCCGCGTGACCTACGGTCAAGGGATTGCTCACCATCACCGGTCGCACCTAAAGTTGATGTATTAATAAACACGCTTCGACTAATCGGCTAACATTTGGCGAGATTTAAGCTTTGTCAGGGGAGAATTTCCAAGGATTTCACACTGGATGTCACACTAACTCACGGGCATCCAGAATCAGGAGGATCAATCAATTCCTAGCCAGTGCAAGCATTAGGCAGAAAGTTTTTGTTGGCTATGCACTCTCCATTAGTTTGGCAATTTTGGGAACAACCACTGGATTAGGGATTGGCCAGCATTATCAAAAGGCAGCACTAGCTGAACTCACTGGTGCCCAAAAACAAGAAAATCTCCTGAAAAATTTACAAATCGCGATTTTAGACCTACCTTCCTATCCCTACTTAGGTGGGGTTGCTGTTCCTTTGGAAGACCTACAGCTGGTTCAAGACAAAATTGACCAAGCTCAGCAACTGCTGTTGGAAGCGGAAGGGTTTGTCACAGAGTTTGAGACCTGTTCTCATACGAATACCGATCAGTTACTGGATTTACTGAAGACCAATACCATCATTATTGATTCCTACAAGACTCTGATTCAATCCCTGTTGTCGGAAATCGAGTCTGGAAACTTACCCTTAGATGCGCTTAAACTTGCCCAAAAGCAACTGTTGGAACAGAACAATCCTGAATTAACCACTGCCCTAGAAAGCTTTTTTGAGAAGTCAGACCAGCTGATTACAGCAGCTCAAGTCAAACAGACGGAAGCCTTGAGCGCCCTTAAGCGTGCTGAGCAGTGCTGCAATGGGATCATCTACAGCAGTATGATCGCCTCAGTTGCGATCGCAATCCTATTAGCTATTCATACCAGTAATGCGATCGCACAGCGAATCAAAAGCCTGACTGAGATCACCGAACAGGTCAAACAGGAGTCTAACTTTACCCTACAAGCACCAGTAACGACCCAAGATGAAGTAGGTGTCTTAGCCACTTCTCTCAATCAGCTGATTCACGGTATGGCTGACTACACCCAGGAACTCCAGCAAACGGAAATCCAGCTGATTCAAAACGAAAAAATGTCCAGTTTGGGTACTATGGTTGCTGGTATTGCCCATGAAATGAACAATCCCATAAACTTTATCTACGGCAATCTGTTCTTTGCCAGTGATTATATTGAGGATTTACTCTCTCTGGTCGAACTCTATCAGCAGTATTATCCCAACCCTGACCCAGAGATTCAAAATCAGCTCGAAGAGATTGATCTGGAATTTTTGGCCCAAGACTTGCCTAAAATCATCGCTTCCATGAAAGGGGGAGCTGAGCGCATTCGTGAAATTGTGCTTTCGATGAGGAATTTTTCCCGATTGGATGAAGCCAAGATCAAACCGGTTAACATCCATGAAGGAATTGACAATACCCTGGTTCTGTTCAGCAACCGCCTCAATCCAGGGATTGAGGTGATCAAGCAGTATGGGGATTTACCTTTGGTGGATTGCTACCCAGCTCAACTGAATCAGGTATTTATGAATATCTTGGAAAATGCCCTTGATGCCATAGAACACAAGAGTGTCGAATCTTGCCCATTCTCAGTCTTCACCATTCGGATTCAAACCGAGCTAGTTGACCAAAACTGGGTAGTTATTCGAATCGCTGACAATGGCCCTGGGATTCCCGCAGCAATTAAAGACCAGATATTTGACCCATTTTTCACTACCAAAGAGCCAGGTAAGGGCACTGGCTTGGGACTCGCCATTAGCTACCAAATTATTACCCAGCATCGAGGGAAAATTGAGGTGGCTTCAGAACCTGGTAAGGGAGCCGAGTTTGTAATTAGTTTGCCAATATAGTTGTGCCTAGGTGCTGACAGCATACTGTCAACAGTCAACTCTATAAGTAATATTTTGTATCAATGACTACAAACATTGGGGCAGAGCTTTGTTACTTTCATCCATTAGACTGATGACAGGTGTGAGTGAGAACAATGAATAAACAATTACGCACGATGTTGCTGATGAGTCCATTGATGTTGGTATCCCAATGGGCAGCATCTGAGGTAGCGATCGCACAAGAGGTTTCAGAAATCATTGATTCAGTAAACCGGTCGCAAATGCCTGCACAATCCAAGCAGGTGTCGGTTGATAAACTGATCAAACAGAGTAAACAAGACTCAGCTTCTATGGGTCAAGTCACCAGTGTTTCCCAACTGCGTGATGTCTCTCCTGGAGACTGGGCTTATGAAGCACTACGCAGTTTGGTAGAGCGCTACGGTTGTATTGCAGGATATCCCAATCGCACGTTTCGGGGGAATCGCGCCACAACCCGGTATGAATTTGCCGCTGGTTTAAATGCTTGCTTGAACCAAATTGAGCGTTTAATTGCTGCGTCTACCGCAGACTTTATCACTCGTGAAGACTTAGAAACCCTGCAAAGGCTGATTCAGGAGTTTGAATCAGAATTGGCTACTCTCGGTGCACGAGTCGATAACTTAGAAGGACGGGTGGCATTTTTAGAAGACCATCAGTTTTCTACCACCACCAAGCTAGAAGGGGAAGTGGTCTTCTCCATTGCCAACGCCTTTGGTGAAGACAGTGACAACCAAGTCGTGTTCCAAGACCGGGTACGTTTAGCGTTTGTCTCCAGCTTTACCGGTAAAGATGCCCTCTACACCCGTCTGGATGCCGGA
>NZ_JAAHHS010000799.1 GCF_010692395.1 Moorena sp. SIO3H5 | reverse complement strand
TCCCCATAGAAATTTAAATGCGGATTTATTTATAGTTAATTCCCATTTTGAAACTGTATATCAAACTAAAAATTTTCCTCGACAAAGACTGTATCAAGCCAGAGGATTTGCAGGAATAAAGTCAGTCAATCCTCTATACTTATCTTTAGGAACCTGGAAAAATCCCGAAACAAAACGCAGTCAAAGAATTTTAGTATTTGGGATTAATCCGACTGAACAGACATTTAAATTTCTGGAAGTTAATCATAATCGTCAGAAATTACAAAAAATTAACAGTATTTTATTTGATAGAACCTCTTTACCAGAATTTGGTCCTATCGAATCCTTGTTTAGACAACAATCCACCGTGAAAGCTGAGTTAAATAATACTACGGTGCAAGTAAATGGTTTATTTGCTTTGGGAGTTTCTTTTGCAGCATATGGAAACGTGATTACTAGTGACTCTAGTTTTTTGCGCTTATTTCCATATAGTAGTTTAAATCAAGTTAAAGTCGGTTTAATTAAATTACAAGAAAATACAGACATAGAGTCAGTAGCACGTAATCTCAGAGCTGCTTTACCAGAAGATGTAACGGTTTTGAATAAGAAGACTTTTGTTAAAATGGAAGAGACTTATTGGTCACAAACAACCCCCCTTGGATTTCTTTTTAGCTTGGGGGTAATAATCTCTTTTACTGTTGGTACTGTTATTGTCTACCAAATACTTTATTCAGATATTTCCGCTCATTTAGATGAGTACGTTACCTTAAAAGCAATGGGATATAATAACCGCTTTTTGTTGTCAATATTAACCCAAGAAGCTTTATTTTTAGCAATTTTAGGCTATTTTCCCGGTTTGTTGCTAGCCAGTGAGCTGTATAGTATAACCGCTACTGCAACAATGTTACCAATTTATACGTCAATAGAACGAGGAGTAATGGTGCTAATTATCACTATTGTCATGTGTTTTATTTCTGGAGCCATTGCGATGAAAAAATTACGAACGGCTGATCCAGCAGATTTACTCAAATAAGCTGGGGAGATATTTTTTGCTGAATGGCCACATTAATAAAACTTAACCCTCTTTAATCAATTTTGCTAGATAAAAATCTCAAACTCTTATTTTTAAAGACTTTTACCAATTTAGCTGTAGTAGGGGTTTAG
>NZ_JAAHHS010000798.1 GCF_010692395.1 Moorena sp. SIO3H5 | reverse complement strand
TTATCTGAATAAAAAAATGGTCAATACTTCTATAGTGAGGTATCGACCATCTTTTATACTGCTTTAGGTTAAGATTTGGACTTTTTCAAAAGATTGAAAGTTCCAAGCCAAAAGAGCTTTAAGTTCGTCTTTGACATGATTTAAATTAGCTAAAAATTGTTGTAAAGCATTTTTAAAATCTTTGAACTCCGCATAATATTTACCATGAAGGACTTTCTTTTTAACAAATTTCCATAATCGCTCAATTAGATTGAGTTGCGGAGAATAAGATGGTAAAAAAAGTAATTCGATACCAAGAATTTTAGCGTATCGCCTAACTAATTTGCATTTTTGATAACGAGCATTGTCTAAAATTAAAGTTATGGATTTACCCAGATACAACCAGTATAATTTCCGAAGTAGTTTGCAGACTGATTTAGCATTGATATAAGTATCATTTTCAACTGTAGTCAATGTCATATCAACGGCATTGATTGCTCCAAGTACATTGAAGCGTTTTCTACCCGGAGGTGTACCAACAAAAACTCGAACAAAACACCAGATATAGCTCATAAATGCACCATGAACAAAATGAACTGCATCAGTAAAAAGTACGACTCGATTCCCTTTTTTAGCTTCATCCAACCGTGGATTTAGTTCAATATTTAGGAATTCTTTTTGTTCTATTCGTTTTTCAGGTGTATTTCCTTTGTGTCCTCCTGGTAGAGAGCCTGTTTTTAATCGGCGTAAACCAATGCGATTTAGAAAATCTCTAATCTGAGGTATAGAACGCTGAAGTCCTGTTAAATCGAAAATACGCTGACGGGCCTCGGATAAAGTAGAAGGAGGATTATCATCGAAATCTTTTTTTATTTGGTCCGAGTGATTATCTAACTTACTTGGTTGACCTTCATATTTTAAGATAGTCAACCCTACTATACCTTTTTGATTATAGGATTTTAGGTAAGTAGTTAAAGTTGTTTTGGTGATTCGGCATATTTCACATATTTGTTTATGCGACATCCCATTGGCTTTTAAATACAATGCATGCATCTTTTGTCTGACCTTTGAATGTGGATGATTTTTAAAGCCCTCAAAAAGGGTATCTATTTCGTTTGAGGTAAATTCTATTTGTATCATGTTTTTGACAGCAAAATAAAATATTTTATTTT
>NZ_JAAHHS010000797.1 GCF_010692395.1 Moorena sp. SIO3H5 | reverse complement strand
CAACAGCAGCCCCTTGATGTGGCTGAGGTTTTGGCGATCGCCACTCAACTCGCTGATATTCTCCACGCCCTCCATCACCATCGGATCATCCACAAAAGACCTCTTGCAGATTAGCTATAGTGCCTCTTGCCAAAAGTAGGGGAAATAAGAAAACATCAGGATATCGTAATACTATTAAACTCCTGATGTTAACCTGCACTATAGCGTATATCCTCTCTGATGAAGGATTTAAGCGTCGTTTTGGCGTTCAACGCACCACCTTTATTGAGATGCTCGATTGCCTTAAGTCTCAGTGGCGACCGACCCCGAAACCTGGACCTAAACCCAAACTCAACCTCGAAGAACGGGTGTTGGTGACCTTGGAGTATTGGCGAGAATATCGCACTTATTTTCATATTGGGAGCAGTTGGGGGGTGAGTGAATCAACGGTGTGTCGCTGTGTTCATTGGGTTGAGGATACTTTGATTAAGTCCCAAATGTTTCATCTTCCCGGAAAGAAGGTGTTACTTCAGGGGGGGATCACGGTGACGATTATGGATGTGACCGAGACGCCAATAGAACGGCCAAAACGGCGGCAGCGGCAATTTTACTCTGGTAAGAAAAAGGGGCATACCCTCAAATGCCAACTGATCATGAATGCAGAGACGGGTGCGATTGTGTGTACCTTTTTCGGCAAGGGACGCCAACACGATTTCAAGGTGTTTAAGACCTCTGGGGTCCATTTTCATCCTGACACCAAAAGCCTGGTGGATAAGGGATATCAAGGCATACAGAAGCTCCATGACAACAGTGAACTGCCCCAGAAAAAACCGAAGGGGGGGCAATTAACACAAGCGCAGAAAGCTTACAATCGCGCCCTCTCGAAAAAGCGTATTGCGATTGAGCACGTCAATGCTCGCTTAAAGGTCTTCCGTATCTTATCGGGACGCTATCGCAATCGTCGTCGTCGCTTTGGATTACGCTGCAATCTGATTGCAGCGATCTACAACCAAGAGTATGCCCAATCAGCTTGAGATAACCCGGGAAATTTAATTTGCAAGAGGTCTAGTATGTAGCCGCCCTAGTTCGGGCCTATGCCAACTTAGCTAACGAATTTACCCAAGCAGGATACTCCTCCGATGAAGTCGCCCAGATTAAGGCCGAAGTGGCAC
>NZ_JAAHHS010000796.1 GCF_010692395.1 Moorena sp. SIO3H5 | reverse complement strand
GGCAATATTGCCCGTACTTGTGCAGCTACAGGCACTGAACTCCATCTAGTTGCACCATTAGGCTTTGAATTGAGCGATCGCTACCTAAAAAGAGCTGGTTTAGATTATTGGCCATACGTGAAATTACACTATCATGAGTCTTTAAATGAGTTCCACAATATACTTAAAACCCGTGGTGGTAGGTGCTTGGGTTTTAGTGTGAGAGGTAGTTTTAATTACAGTGAATTTACATATCAAGCTTCTGACTGGCTGATATTTGGCAGTGAAACTACTGGCTTACCTCCAACTTTCTTGGCGAACTGCGATCGCACCCTCTATATTCCCATGGAACAACCCGAGGTTCGTAGCTTAAATCTTTCCGTTAGTGTTGCAGTTGCCTTATTTGAAGCTCGCCGCCAAATATCACTTACTTAAGTGAAAGTACTTTAATTTTATAAAATCTTCACATTTAATTCAAATATCTTTACGTAATCTACTTAGTATCTCTCAAATAAAAAGTCAGAATTGGACTTAGCCGCCACCAAGGAGACATGGCAATGGGGAAAACACTGAAATTTGCAAGTGGTTTGATATAAGAAAAATGTATATAACGAACCAGTAATATGGAAGTTTAAATGATAGATTTTCATAAATTATGTCCCTTTGTTCCTAGGGGAACAAAATCATTCAATGCTAGTCATAGCAGTTATTTAGGTGAATTTAATTGCTTAAGCAGCATTTCCCAGCCCCAAAAGTGGCTGAGAGTTTACACGGTTGTCTTTTAGGGAGTAATCAGCGTAAAGTCTCGTACTTAGTAGGTGAATGGTTTACACAGGTCCTGAAATATAAAAAAACAGGCAAGCTTGTTTCCTTAGAAAGGATGTGAAATGTGAAAATCTTGGCAAATTGTCATTTAATGCAAATAAAGATTTGTTTTAATTACAATCAAGTCACGATATCAGTTCGCACAAGCTGTAACCAACCGAACATCTTGAGGAGTGAAGATTGTCACAAGACAAGTCCCAGTCAAAAATTCAATTTTGCCAACTTGTGTGAGCTTGTCTAAATCAGAGAACCAAGCTAATCTTGCTTAATGTGTCTCTGTTTATTGTGATATAGATCTTATTTTCGTAGTGATCCAAATCATTGACTAATATCCGGCTAAAAAATCGAAGTCAGATA
>NZ_JAAHHS010000795.1 GCF_010692395.1 Moorena sp. SIO3H5 | reverse complement strand
CGTCCGGTGTGTCCCCGCGTCCCCGCGTCATCCGGTTAAATTTTCTAGTCAAAAATAAGCGAACAGGGAGGATTATCTGTTTTTCAAAATCTAAAATCCAAGAAGATATTAATTATTACATCAATGTGACGACATGAGCCTCTTGTTACCAGACATAGCTAAAATCTTTAAGGTAATCTCACAAATACTCACGGGTACGGTAGATGCTCAAGCGGCTGATTCAATGGATTAAAAACTTTTTCCAACGCTTGTTTGGTAAACAACAAAAATCATCCCAGATAGAGGGTAATATCCAATCACCTCCTCCTCTGAGTGATACAGATTTAGAACTTCTCTTCACTGAATTATTGGAGGGAGTACATCAAGCAAAGGGACAAGCCTGGGCACTAAAGTGGTTAAAAAATCTCGAACATCGAGTTCCCGAGGAACGATGGTTACAATGGCTAGAGGGTTTTGGTGAAAGGTTAATGGCAGTTTCCACCCCTAATAATGAATTAGCTTCTCGGATGGTGGAACTAGGTGATTTGGAAGTTGGGGATGTGGGAGACTACGCCCATGACATTGGCATGGATTTGTTGACCCGCAACCAAAAAGAACCCATCTTCGAGTATGAAGGGCCAGATGCTACACCATCCCCATTTGCAACCGATTCTCCCAACGCCAGTGATTTTACCTTGGGTCAAGAAAGTGTATTTACACAACAACCCGAAAGTGTATTTACAGGAGATATGTCTTCCCATCCAGATATTTCTTCCCATCCTATAATTGCCACTGGGGAAGATGAAGATGATAACCTCCCCGAGGGAGAATATCAAACAGTTTCTTTAGATGAGTTATTTTCAATGTTGCAACAAGACCAAAATCTTTGCGAACAAATTGCCCAACAACTTGGTATCAAGACGGAAGATCCAGAAGCGATTATTCAAGAGCTGATTAATCAATTTAATCAGGAAAATCAATCTAAAACCAATGAATAAAGCAACTTCACAAAGAGGTGGGGGAGCACAGGGATATTCAGATGAGAATGTACCGCACTGGTAAAAATTTGTTGGTTAACGCTGATTGAAATGGTGCTGCGAATATACTTCCCATTCGTAGAGATACACTATAACTCAATCTAACCAAAGACCTTAGGGCATTATTGACCGAAAAATAAACACAGATA
>NZ_JAAHHS010000794.1 GCF_010692395.1 Moorena sp. SIO3H5 | reverse complement strand
AAAAAGCTGACTAATCAGTCATTTAATCAGCAATAAATCAAATAAATTTCCCAAATCTACGATGTATAACTACAAACATGTAAGTGCAAAGCAAAACAGGAGTAAATTTGCTCATGTAGTAAATATACATAGAAATAAAAATCTTGTAAATACTCTTTTTCAGTAGAATATTTAGGAGCGCAAAAATATTATTTCTACGTATTTATATCGTCAAAAGCTTTATTTTGCTTGCAAAAATAATTATTTATTGTGCTCTTTGTAACTAGTTAGGTCAAAATTAGAATATTCTTGTTTACAAAAAGTTTATATATATTTTACTTTTACTTGTTAGGTGCTTCATACTTTCTCTACAAATGAAGCTAATACCTTGATAAAAAGCATTTACTAGAAGACTAGAATGTTGATTCAATATTATTTTAGTCAATCAGGATAAAAATGATTATTTCAATAAAATTACACACAATGCATCTAATAACTTGATGATAGTTAGCTATTAGATGACACATGGAATAAAATTGAATGCAATGGAATATCAGCTCTTGATTACTTGATTACTTTTATCTACAAGTATGTTTACATTGACCTTGACAAAAATATCTTTTTAATCATAATTATCGCGACTAAATATCCCCAACACTGGACCTAAAATGAACCCGGCGACAAAACCACCAATATGCGCCCAGTAAGCGACTCCTCCTGTTTCCACAGTCATGTTTGCAGCAGCTTGTAAACTAGCAACCCCAGAAACAATATTTTGAATAAAGAAAAATCCGATTAGTATCAGGGCTGGAATTCTTAGGGTAGTGATGAAAAAACCCAAAAAAGCTAAGGTGACTACCCTAGCTTGGGGAAAACGAATAGCATAAGCTCCTAAAACCCCGGAAATTGCGCCACTCGCTCCTAAGGAAGGAATAGCAGAATTCATGCCAATAAACCACTGACACAAGCCTGCAAAAATTCCACAACCCAGATAAAAAATTAAATATTTTACATAGCCTAATCTATCTTCAATATTATTACCAAATACCCAAAGAAATAACATATTTGATATTAAGTGCCACCAACCACCATGTAAAAATTGGGAAGTAATTAAAGTTGCCCATTCTGGTACTTCTTGTCCTACAACCACCCCCTGAAAGCTAGCACTGAGTTCCCTTGGCACTATA
>NZ_JAAHHS010000793.1 GCF_010692395.1 Moorena sp. SIO3H5 | reverse complement strand
ACACTCCTCAAAAGTCCCGTTCTCCAGTTTATTTCCACCCAATCCACAGGTTCTCCAGAATTAGGTAATCTCCTGGCCGAGCAAATTCCTGTGGAGCAACTACCCGTGGTTATTGGTAAGTTGCAAATGGCATATGAGCTATTTTCTCTTTTAAATACAGAAGAAAATCAGATAAAATTTGACTTAATATTGCTGTGGAAAATACTGTTAAAATCTGGTTCTGGCAATAGCCATGCTTGGGCATTTGGTCAAAGTCTTGTGGAATACTGGACGCAAAATCTGACCAAGGAACAGTTCCACCAGCGTTATGAATATTACCAGCAACAGCAAAATTAGTCATACCCAGATCCCCCAGATCCCCGACTTCTTTAAGAAGTCGGGGATCTTAACCAACCCAATGGCCATAAATTGCACATCCCAACCCACATCACAATCCAAAATAGACAACGGATACAAAATTCACTTGATACTGTAAACCTAGTTCATGACCCTTTTTCCAAGCGAATAGTCAAAAGTGGCGATCGCATTAATTTAGGCAAAGGGCATGAAATGGAATTCGTCAGCGCCCCCAACCTGCACTGGCCAGACACCATTTTCAGTTTTGATCGAAAAACCCAAATTCTCTACACTTGTGATGCCTTTGGTATGCACTATTGTAGTGATGACACCTTCGACAAAGACCTAGAAGCCATCGAAGCAGACTTTAGATTTTACTATGACTGCTTAATGGGACCCAACTCCCGTTCTTTATTGAACGCCATGAAGAAAATGGGTGAATTGGGAGACATAAAAATCATCGCCAATGGCCATGGACCTCTATTGTATCATCACTTAGATATACTTAGGGGATGTTACCAAACCTGGAGCCAAAAACAAGCCACAAAAGAAACCACCGTTGGATTGTTTTATGTCTTTGGATATGGATATAGCGATCGCTTGGGACTATCCATCTCCCACGGGATTCAGAAAAGCGAAGTGGGTGTGGAAATCATCGACATCGCCAGCGCAGATGTACAGGAAGTCAATGAACTAGCTGGTCGTTCGGCTGGTATAATTATTGGTATGCCACCATTAGACCATGTGGCGGCCCATGCAGCAATTAGTTCCTTACTCTCAGTTGTTAGGAGTAAGCAATTTATCGGCTTCTTTGAATGCTATGGTGGAGATGACGAA
>NZ_JAAHHS010000792.1 GCF_010692395.1 Moorena sp. SIO3H5 | reverse complement strand
GTTCAATCCAACCTACATTTATTTTTTCTTCTGTAGTGGGAGCGTCTCGCTCCCTGCTTGAAAATAGGGAGCGAGACGCTCCCACTCCTTTAACCATCAATTGACAATCAGTAGGTGTATCACCAACGACTAACTATTAATCCCATTTATTGCTGATACCAAGTTGCGTTTTATCGTGGTAATTCGAGTCAATGAGATTGCTTCCTACCTTGCGGGAACGCTAAGAGCGAACGTCCCAATGACTGGGTACTATCTTTGAATGCAACTTAGTATGACTTTTTTAATCAGATAAAAGAGCAAGACGCTTTTTGCGCATTTGTGCTTCTTCCATACATAATTGTTCAATTTCCTGAACAACACTCTCTTCTATTCCCAATTGTGCTGCCATTTGACGAATCTTTTGTTGCTCACCTGGATGATATGCTGCATCAGCGCTACATGCTTGAATCGCAACGTATATGATAATCAGTCGTCCTTTGCGACTAGCAACGTTAGAACTTCCCGCCAGAACTTCCTGTAAGCCATCATCTCCAGCATAAATTTTGGCGAGTTCATACCCTTTTGGATTCTGATAAGCTGCTGAACATCCAACAAACCAAGCTCTTTCTTCGGGGGATATTGTCCCGTCTCCTTTTGAACAAATCAGAACAGCTTTTGTAAATGCTTCAGAATCTTGATCCGGTGGTGGTTCTTTGATCCCATACAATTCATCCATCATCCACAACGTTGCATCGGTTTTTATATCAGACATAATTTCAACACCTCTTTGATTAGATGGATATCGGAACTTTTGGGGTTATAGATGACTATTCCAAACAGAACTACAGAATACATCTGATGTCTGCCAATAAGTATTTTAGCTTATGGCGCTTTGATTTTATCTGCGAAAAAATCAGGGAAAACTTGCCCGATATATCACTACAAAGTTAAGGCGCGGACATTATTAAACGCCCAAACCCATGAACAGTAAACTTATTACTTATTACTTATTACTTGCACGCGTAGCGCTATACAAAGGCAGTTATTGCCATCAAAAGGAAGAAATGCGATCGCCCTTGAGGATCATTTTGACTCCACCCCCAGGTTCAATAGCCAAACCGCGGCGCTGGGGTTTAACCGGACGACTATTGGCTAATTCTAGTTGATATTGCTTGAGAATAGTTGCTAACACTAATTTCATTTCCATTT
>NZ_JAAHHS010000791.1 GCF_010692395.1 Moorena sp. SIO3H5 | reverse complement strand
TTATCAGCCGCAACCAGTCTCAATCTAGAGTCCAGAGTGCCTGATCGCGTGGCATTATGGCGGCTACGCCAGTCCAATCCCCTGAGAAAAGGGCAAGGAGGGCGGAAAAAACTAGATGTGGAAGAAGCACAATCATTGGTTCTCATAGTTTGTTACTTGGCAAAGCAGCATGAAGAATTAATTCGCCGTGCTGTGGGCCTTTTAGAGCAAACGGCTAAAGCCCAACGGGAACCCCATCATGCAGCTTTATTAGGAGACTACATTGATGCTTTCTGTAACACTTATACTGAACGCATGGAAGAAAACGAAAAAATCTCCACCAACCAATTGAGCAATTTAGCACTCAAGCTGTTGATTGATTTGCTTTTTTACAGTAGTGCCAATGGATATCGTCGTCTTTGGCTAGCACTCATAGATCGTTCCACAAAAATGGAGATTTGAGATGTGGAATTGGAGATTGTCAACACACAATCTCAAATCCACAGGCGCTTAGTAGCTTCTATTTAATTAACCGTCAATCCAAAATTTCCCATTTATCTTTGTACTTTCTGTCATGGCTCTATCAAATTCTGTCATCCGTCGGTACACACCACCAACCTGTACCTTAGAAATATTGGCGCAAAATTCGCCTTTGTCTCGTTGGATGGGTAAATCAGTCCTCAAACACATTAACTTCGAGTTATGTTTTGACGACCCGCGACAAACAGAAACAACAAAGCCAGTTATTCGTGGCGATCGCGAACAACTTGAAGCTTTGTGTGCAACGGTGACAAATTATGTACAGGAATGCTTACAAAAATCACCGGAAAACTTTTGGGTCAATGCCTGTGGTGGTGAAGATTCTTCCAGTTCTTCTAGGGAAATATCAGAAAACTCGGAATATACTGATATTCAACAAGCATCACAACCAAATAATACATTCACATCTTTAAATACTCAGATCAAAACTGCCGACATACATTTAAAACCAGCGGATAATTTAACACATAATCTCTTTCTTGGTTCTTTAGCTAACCAGGGAGTAAATCCTGTAATTAATCTGAGCGTACTGCAACTGTTTGATTTAGCAAATGCCTTAGATGAATACTCCAGTGATGTCATGGCTTTGCCAAATCTTGATCAAGAAAACTAGAAACCAGTTTTCAACTTGATGAAGTGGGCCCCAGTGGCGGCTGTGATGGCAATAGC
>NZ_JAAHHS010000790.1 GCF_010692395.1 Moorena sp. SIO3H5 | reverse complement strand
TCCAATCTAGAAAAAAAAGTGCATTCACCACTACTTATTTTTTTTTTACCTGCTTAATTTCCACCATTCTTCGAATTGGAAAATCCCGGTTTCCAGAATTAGTCCCACCCTTTACTACACATAAAATACCAAATTTTTCTTGTTCTCCAGGTGGGCAAGGACTAAATAATCTATAAACTCGACTAACCGCACTAATAGCGATCACTGCTACTATTCCTACCCCTAATAGAACTTTAACACTTTTTTTTTGTTTATCTCCAGGAGTTGGATTAATATGTGAAGTGTTTTCGTTACTTTCAAAAATCCTAATTTCTGCTAATCTTTGCTGCGCTGATGAGCAATTAGGTTGAATTACTAAAACCCGATCATATTGTTGCCTTGCCTTTGCAAACTCTTTTTGGATAAACAAGCTATGTCCATAATTTTGCAAAGTATCTAAGAGAATGTCTTTGTTGCGTATGGGATCAAATTGGTAGGCTCGCTGATAAAATTCTAAGGCTTGGTCAAAATTTTCAATTTCCAAGTGCCATTTAGCCAGTTCCAATATAGTTTGAAAATGATTAGGATTTATCCCCAAAATCTGGTTGTAAAGCTGAATTGCATTCTGTTTATTTCCCTGTGAATACAGATTATTTGCTACAGAGAACAACTGGATAACGTTTTTTTGCTCTAATTTTTCTAACTCCGATATTTCCCTATCTAACTGGTGATATCGCACTAACCAAAGACGGACTAATTCAACTTTTATTCTGCGTTCTGTATTATCCAAAAAGCCTTTTTCAGATAGTCTTTCAGCTGCTTTAATCAAGTCGTCTGTTGGTATCACTCCATATTCCATCAATAGTGCTAGCGGTTCTTCCGGCAAATTGTTAGCCTGAGTGTTAGCTCTTTTTTGAGCTTCTGCTACGGCTGAAAAAACTACTTTCTCAGGAATAGGTAATCCATCCCAAAACCATACCAAACCAGCTTGAGCATTATCATCATGAAATATTCGCTCTACAATATTTACTACATCTGTACGGGTGACAGTGGCATTCTGATTACTTTCCTCCATTGCTTTTAAAAAAAGAGTAAAGCAAATTACCTGAGTAAAATAAGGATGCCCTGCTGACAATTTTAAAATTTCTTGTATTGCCTCTTGTTCGTATGTGAGTATGCTTTCAGACGGTTTAGCAATCAGCCGTTGAGCA